>NZ_JAGRQY010000002.1:0-95703 GCF_018223905.1 Klebsiella sp. 28 | reverse complement strand
GAATAATGTTAGACCGCTCACAGTATTTTATCTTCTTCCTTATCCCCTGCCCCACGCTTTTTCGCTGTCGCTTTTGTTTCCCTACGGTACAGCCGGGGTATATTTTTTTAGCCACTACAGCGCATCGAAAATACTTATTAAATAATAAATCAAATCAATATGATAGATAGGGCTTTTCGCAGAAAATCAATTCGTTGTTGGCGCTGCGGTTCTGACGAGACGGGATAACGGTCACAAAAAAGGCCACCTGACGGTGGCCAACCATGTCGAAATCGGACAGATTTCTGCTTGCGGACAAGCAGAGAGGGTTTACTTGATAATAGCTTTCAGCGCTTCGCCGATGTCGGCCAGGCTGCGAACAGTTTTCACACCCGCCGCTTCCAGCGCTGCGAATTTCTCATCCGCTGTACCTTTACCGCCGGCGATGATAGCGCCCGCGTGGCCCATACGCTTGCCTTTCGGCGCGGTAACGCCCGCGATGTAGCCGACAACCGGCTTAGTGACATGATCTTTAATATAAGCAGCCGCTTCTTCTTCCGCGCTGCCGCCGATCTCACCGATCATGACGATCGCTTCGGTCTGCGGATCTTCCTCGAACATCTTCAGGATATCGATGAAGTTGGAGCCCGGGATCGGGTCGCCGCCGATACCGACGCAGGTAGACTGGCCGAAGCCGTAGTCGGTGGTCTGCTTAACCGCTTCATAGGTCAGGGTGCCGGAACGGGAAACGATGCCCACTTTACCCGGCTTGTGAATGTGACCCGGCATGATGCCGATTTTGCACTCGCCCGGAGTGATAACGCCCGGGCAGTTCGGGCCGATCATACGCACGCCCGCTTCGTCCAGCTTCACCTTCACGGTCAGCATATCCAGCGTTGGGATACCTTCGGTGATGGTGATGATAAGCTTAATGCCCGCGTCGATCGCTTCCAGGATGGAATCTTTGCAGAACGGCGCCGGAACGTAGATCACGGTCGCGGTCGCGCCGGTAGCTTCAACGGCTTCGCGCACGGTGTTGAACACCGGCAGGCCCAGGTGAGTGGTGCCGCCTTTGCCTGGCGTCACGCCGCCAACCATTTGCGTACCGTAAGCGATCGCTTGTTCAGAGTGGAAGGTCCCCTGGCTACCGGTGAAGCCCTGGCAGATAACCTTGGTATCTTTATTAATTAAAACTGACATTATTTCCCCTCCACTGCGGCAACAACCTGCTGTGCTGCGTCCGTCAGACTTTTCGCTGCAATAATATTCAGGCCGCTGTCAGCCAGTTTTTTCGCGCCCAGTTCGGCGTTGTTACCTTCCAGACGAACCACAACCGGAACGTTAACCCCTACTTCCGCTACCGCGCCGATGATGCCGTCAGCGATCAGGTCGCAACGCACGATGCCGCCGAAGATATTAACCAGCACCGCTTTAACGTTGTCGTCAGAGAGGATGATTTTGAACGCTTCGGTCACGCGCTCTTTGGTCGCGCCGCCGCCTACGTCGAGGAAGTTAGCCGGTTCGCCGCCGTGCAGCTTAACGATGTCCATGGTACCCATCGCCAGGCCTGCGCCGTTAACCATGCAGCCGATGTTGCCGTCCAGCGCGACGTAGTTCAGTTCCCACTGCGCCGCCTGCGCTTCACGTGGGTCTTCCTGAGACTGATCGCGCATTTCGCGCAGATCCGGCTGGCGGAACAGCGCGTTGCCGTCAGCGCCCAGTTTGCCGTCGAGGCAGATCAGGTCGCCCTGCTTGGTGATCACCAGCGGGTTGATCTCGATCAGCGCCAGGTCGCGCTCAAGGAAAATGGTCGCCAGCCCCATGAAAATCTTGGTGAACTGCTGAACCTGTTTACCTTCCAGACCCAGTTTGAACGCCAGTTCACGACCCTGGTAAGGCATCGGGCCTGCCAGCGGATCGATGGCGATCTTGTGGATCAGGTGCGGGGTCTCTTCCGCCACTTTCTCGATTTCCACGCCGCCTTCGGTAGACGCCATGAACACCACGCGACGGGAGCTACGGTCAACAACCGCGCCCAGGTACAGCTCTTTGTCAATATCGGTCGCCGCTTCAACCAGGATCTGGTTAACCGGCTGGCCGTTCGCATCTGTTTGATAGGTCACCAGACGTTTGCCCAGCCAGTGCTCGGCAAATGCGCGGATCTCTTCTTTGCTCTTAACTACTTTCACACCGCCCGCTTTGCCGCGGCCACCAGCGTGAACCTGACATTTCACTACCCACGGACCCGCGCCGATTTTTGAAGCGGCTTCTTCTGCTTCACGCGGAGTAGTACAGGCATAACCCACCGGCGCCGGTAAGCCATAGCGGGCAAAAAGTTGTTTTGCCTGATATTCATGTAAGTTCATGTGTTCAGTCCATCCTTCAGGGTGTAATTATCTTTAAACCTGTAGGCCTGATAACGGCGCTAACGCGTGTTATCCGGCCTACGGTAGGTAATACGCTTGCTGACTACACGTCCAGCAGCAGACGGGTCGGATCTTCCAGCAGCTCTTTAATCGCCACCAGGAAGCCTACCGATTCACGTCCGTCGATCAGACGGTGGTCATAGGAGAGCGCCAGGTACATCATCGGCAGGATCTCTACCTTGCCATTGACCGCCATCGGACGGTCTTTAATGGCATGCATACCCAGAATAGCGCTCTGCGGTGGGTTGATGATCGGCGTGGACATCAGGGAGCCGAAGACGCCGCCGTTGGTAATAGTGAAGTTACCGCCGGTCAGGTCGTCTACGGTCAGCTTGCCGTCGCGGCCTTTCACTGCCAGCTCTTTGATATTCTTTTCGATATCCGCCATGCCCAGCAGGTCGACGTCACGCAGAACCGGGGTGACCAGACCGCGCGGAGTGGAAACGGCCATGCTGACGTCGAAGTAGTTGTGGTACACCACGTCGTCGCCATCGATGGAAGCATTCACTTCCGGATAGCGTTTCAGCGCTTCCACTACCGCTTTCACGTAGAAGGACATAAAGCCCAGGCGGATGCCATGACGTTTTTCGAACGCCTCACCGTACTGCTTACGCAGATCCATGATGGGCTTCATGTTGACTTCGTTAAAGGTCGTCAGCATGGCGGTAGAGTTTTTCGCTTCCAGCAGACGTTCGGCTACGCGTTTACGCAGGCGGGTCATCGGGACGCGTTTTTCCGAACGGTGGCCCAGCTGCGGCGCCGGCGCGGCTGCCGGGGCGGCGGCTGGCGCTTTGGCTTCTGCCGGCGCCGGGGCTTTCGCCAGATGTTTCTCAACGTCTTCGCGGGTCAGACGGCCGCCGACGCCAGTGCCTTTGATGGCCGCTGGGTCAAGGTTGTGTTCAGCCAGCAGACGACGGATCGCCGGGCTCAGCGCGTCGTTGTTCTGCTCTTCCAGAGAGGCCTGCTGACGCTGCGCCGGAGTGGACGCTTTCGCATCGGCTTTCTCGCTGCTTTCTTTACCTGCGCTGTTGCCTTCGCGCAGGCGGCCAAGGATCTGGCGAGACAGGACGGTGGCGCCCTCGTCTTCCAGCACTGCATCCAGAATGCCGTCCGCTGATGCCGGTACTTCCAGTACCACTTTGTCAGTTTCGATTTCGACCAGAACTTCGTCACGGACGACCGCGTCGCCCGGTTTTTTGTGCCAGGTGGCGACGGTTGCGTCAGCTACGGACTCAGGCAGGTCGGGAACCAGAATATCTACGCTACTCATTGTGTATCCTTTAATTAATCGACGTTCAGCGCGTCATTGACCAGATCTTGTTGCTGTTTCTGGTGAACGGACATATACCCTACCGCCGGAGAGGCGGAGGCCGGGCGGCCTGCATAACGCAGAGAGGCCCCAAACGGAATCACTTCACGGAAGTGATGCTGGCTGCAGTACCATGCGCCCTGGTTGAGCGGCTCTTCCTGGCACCAGACAAAATCATGCACGTGCGCATACGCTTTCAGCGCTTCCTGCACCGCCTGATGCGGGAACGGATAGAGCTGCTCGATACGAACGATAGCGACATCTTTTTGCTCGTTTTTGCGGCGCTGTTCCAGCAGGTCGTAGTAAACCTTACCAGAGCACAGCACAACGCGCTTCACAGCCTGCGGATCAAGTTGATCGATTTCACCAATAGCCGGCAGGAAAGTGCCGTTCGCCAGCTCATCCATGCTGGAGACCGCCAGCGGATGACGCAGCAGCGACTTCGGCGACATCACCACCAGCGGACGACGCATACCGCGCAGCGCCTGGCGACGCAGCATGTGATAAACCTGTGCCGGCGTGGACGGCACGCAGACCTGCATGTTTTGTTCAGCGCACAGCTGCAGATAACGCTCCAGACGCGCGGAGGAGTGCTCCGGGCCCTGGCCTTCGTAACCGTGCGGCAGGAGCATCACCAGGCCGCACATCCTCCCCCACTTCTGCTCACCGGAGGAGATGAACTGGTCGATCACCACCTGCGCACCGTTGGCGAAGTCGCCAAACTGCGCTTCCCAGATGGTCAGAGTGCGCGGCTCGGCGGTGGCGTAACCATATTCGAACGCCAGCACCGCTTCTTCAGACAGTACCGAGTCCCAAACGCGGAACTGGCCCTGGCCGTTATGGACATGCTGCAGCGGCGTGTAGGTTGAACCATTGGTCTGGTTATGGATCACCGCATGACGGTGGAAGAAGGTGCCGCGGCCGGAGTCTTCGCCGGACAGACGAACCGGAATACCTTCGTCAACCAGCGTGGCGTAGGCCAGGTTTTCGGCACCGCCCCAGTCAAACAGCTTCTCGCCTGCCGCCATCGCCTGGCGGTCGGCGTAAATTTTCGCCACGCGGGACTGCATTTCGATACCTTCCGGTACCGTGCTGATGCGTTTGGCCAACTCCTGCAGACGTTTCGGCTCAACTTTATCCGGATAGCTCTCGTCCCACTCGTGGTTGAGGTACGGCGACCAGGTAAAGGAATGCATATTCATCGGACGCCATTCCTGCACCACGCATTCGCCGGCATCCAGCGCATCGCGGTAGAGGTTAACCTGCTCGGTCGCATCTTCCAGAGTCGCCACCTTCTCCTGCTCCAGCTTGTCAGCATAGATTTTGCGCGGAGTCGGATGCTTTTTGATCTTCTGATACATCAGCGGCTGGGTTGCGCTCGGCTCATCGGCTTCGTTGTGGCCGTGACGGCGGTAGCACACCAGATCAATGAAGACATCGCGTTTAAAGGTATTGCGGAAATCAAGCGCCAGACGGGTGACGAAGGCGACCGCTTCCGGATCGTCCGCGTTCACGTGGAAAATCGGCGCCTGCACCATTTTACCGATGTCGGTGCAGTACGGCGTCGAGCGCGCATCCAGCGGGTTAGAGGTCGTGAAGCCCACCTGGTTGTTGATAACGATGCGCACGGTACCGCCCACTTCGTAACCGCGGGCTTTGGACATGTTCAGAGTTTCCTGAACCACGCCCTGGCCGGTGACGGCGGCGTCGCCGTGGATGGTAATAGGCAGAACTTTGTTGCTGCTTGGCTCGTCCAGACGATCCAGACGGGCGCGTACGGAACCGATAACCACCGGGCTGACAATCTCGAGGTGCGACGGGTTAAACGCCAGCGCCAGGTGCACCAGACCGCCTTCGGTTTCCATATCGGAAGAGAAGCCCATGTGGTACTTCACGTCGCCGGTGCCGAGGTGTTCTTTATGTTTGCCCGCGAACTCGTCGAACAGGTCCTGCGGTTTTTTACCCAGCACGTTGACCAGCACGTTCAGACGGCCGCGGTGCGCCATGCCCAGCACCACTTCGCGGGTGCCGCTTTTGCCTGCATGGCGGATCATCTCTTTGAGCATCGGGATCAGGGCGTCGCCACCCTCCAGCGAGAAGCGCTTCGCCCCCGGGAATTTGGCGCCGAGGTAGCGCTCCAGACCTTCCGCGGCGGTCAGTTCGCTGAGGAAGCGTTTTTTCTCTTCCGGGGTAAAGCTCGCTTTGCCAGCTACCGATTCAATGCGCTGCTGGATCCAGCGTTTTTCTTCGGTAGAGGTGATATGCATGTATTCCGCGCCGATGGAGCCGCAGTAGGTTTGCTTGAGGGCGGCAATCAGCTCGCCCAGCTTCATCGTGTCTTTACCGATGGCAAATGAACCTACGTTATAGCTTTCCTGGAAATCGGCCTCGGTCAGATCGTGGTAGGCCGGATCGAGATCCGCCACTCTCTCTTGCTTCCACAGCCCCAGCGGATCGAGATTCGCATGCTGGTGGCCACGGAAACGGTATGCGTTGATGAGCTGCAGGACTTTAACCTGCTTCACATTGGTGTCTGGGTCGGAAATCGAAGAAGTGTAACGTGAGGCATCCTTCGCCAGTCGACGGAAATAATCACGCGTTTTGGAATGAAATTGATCCGGTTTAACTCCGGTGCCAGGTAACTGCTGGAACATTGAACGCCAGTTGGCGTCAACAGAGTCAGGATCGGTTAAGAAGTCTTCATAGAGCTGTTCTATCCAGCTCTGGTTCGAACCAGAGAGGTAAGAAGAGTCCAGCCAGGCTTTCATTGCGCCGTTCTGCATCGTGATCCCTTAAGCATTCATATGCTTATTTCGCCGTAGAAACTACCACGCACACCGAGTGCACGTGCCGGGGTTCACTTGTTGCGGACGAGTTGTGGTTTCTATCCGCTAAGGAACCTTTAAAAACTGCCATTAATCTTCAGCGTTCAGGCTGCGGTTGCGTTGGCTGCCTTCGCTTACCCCGGTCACATAGTTCACTATGCTCCCGGGGATGCGCTCAGTTGCCGCCTTACCTCGCACTGAACGCCTCGATTACTGGTACATCTTGTGGCGGTTTTTAAAGATTTCCTGCTATATCCCCCGGCGGCGCTAACGCTTGCCGGGGCTACTGCTTTGGTAGCCCGGATAAGCGCTAGCGCCATCCGGGACAAACCGTGTTGCTTACGCGCTGCGCTGCAGCAGCATCGACTTAATATGGCCGATGGCGCGCGTCGGGTTCAGCCCCTTCGGACACACACTGACGCAGTTCATAATGCTGTGACAGCGGAATACGCTGAAAGCATCGCTCAGGCCGTCCAGGCGCTCGCTGGTTTCGGTATCGCGACTGTCGATCAGGAAGCGATACGCGGCCAGCAGGCCAGCCGGGCCGATGAACTTGTCCGGGTTCCACCAGAACGACGGGCACGAGGTCGAACAGCAGGCGCACAGAATACACTCGTACAGCCCGTCGAGTTTCTCACGCTGCTCAGGCATCTGCAGATGCTCGCGAGCCGGAGGATTTTGCCCATTATTCAACAAGTAAGGCTTAATCTTCTCATATTGTGCATAGAATTGCCCCATGTCCACCACCAAATCACGGATAACCGGTAATCCTGGCAGCGGACGGATAACAATCTTCTTGCCCGGCTGATTCAGCGCGGAGATTGGCGTGATGCACGCCAAACCGTTTTTCCCGTTCATGTTTAGACCATCGGACCCGCAGACCCCTTCACGGCAGGAGCGGCGGAACGACAGCGACGGATCTTTTTCTTTCAGCTGGATCAGCGCATCCAGCAGCATCATGTCGCGACCTTCTTCCGCTTCAAGGGTGTAATCCTGCATGTGCGGAGCGTCGTCAACATCCGGGTTATAGCGATAAATTGAAAACTCGAGTTTCATTTTCCTGTCTCCGCATTAGTAAGTACGAATCTTCGGCGGGAATGCCGGACGCAGTTTCGGTTCCATATTGACGCTACGACGCGTCATGGATTCCGACTCTGGCAGGTACAGGGAATGGCACAGCCAGTTTTCATCATCACGATCCGGGAAGTCGAAGCGGCTGTGGGCGCCACGGCTCTCGGTACGGAAGTTAGCGGATACGGCGGTCGCGTAGGCGGTTTCCATCAGGTTATCCAGCTCCAGGCACTCAACGCGCTGGGTGTTGAACTCGCTGGAGGTATCGTCGAGACGGGCGTTTTTCAGGCGCTCGCGGATCACTTTCAGTTGCTCCAGACCTTTGTGCATCGCATCGCCTTCGCGGAACACCGAGAAGTTATGCTGCATACATTCCTGCAGCGCTTTACGAATCGCCACCGGATCTTCACCAGAGCGGGTGTTGTTCCAGCGGTTGAGGCGATCCAGCGAGCCTTCGATATCGGATTCGCTAGCGTCGCGCAGCGTGCCCTGCTCGGCAATGGATTCCTGCAGATGCAGGCCCGCCGCGCGGCCGAAGACCACCAGGTCGAGCAGCGAGTTGCCGCCCAGACGGTTGGCGCCGTGGACCGATACGCAGGCGATTTCGCCTACCGCGAACAGGCCCGGGATCACCACGTCTTCGCCCTTCTCATTCACGGTCAACGCCTGGCCGGTGACTTTGGTCGGGATACCGCCCATCATGTAGTGACAGGTTGGGATAACCGGGATCGGCTCTTTCACCGGATCGACGTGGGCAAAGGTACGGGAAAGTTCAAGGATACCCGGCAGACGAGATTCCAGAACCTCTTTACCGAGGTGATCCAGTTTCAGTTTCGCGTGCGGGCCCCACGGACCGTCGCAGCCGCGGCCTTCGCGGATTTCGATCATGATGGAACGCGCCACCACGTCACGGCCCGCAAGGTCTTTAGCGTTCGGGGCATAACGCTCCATAAAGCGTTCGCCGTGTTTGTTCAGCAGGTAACCGCCTTCGCCGCGGCAACCTTCGGTAACCAGAACCCCAGCCCCGGCGATACCGGTCGGGTGGAACTGCCACATTTCCATATCCTGCACCGGCACGCCGGCGCGGATGGCCATCCCGACGCCGTCACCCGTATTGATGTGGGCGTTGGTGGTGGACTGATAGATACGGCCTGCGCCGCCGGTCGCCAGCACGGTGGCGCGGGCTTTAAAGTAGACCACTTCGCCGGTCTCGATGCACAGGGCGGTACAACCGACTACCGCGCCGTCCTGGTTTTTCACCAGATCGAGGGCGTACCATTCGGAGAAGATAGTGGTGTGGTTTTTCAGGTTCTGCTGATACAGAGTGTGCAGCAGGGCGTGACCGGTACGGTCAGCCGCCGCCGCGGTACGCGCCGCCTGTTCGCCGCCGAAGTTCTTCGACTGGCCGCCAAACGGGCGCTGATAAATACGGCCATCGTCAAGACGAGAGAACGGCAGTCCCATGTGCTCCAGCTCAAGAATCGCTTCCGGGCCGGTCTTACACATGTATTCGATGGCGTCCTGGTCGCCGATATAGTCCGACCCTTTTACCGTGTCGTACATATGCCATTCCCAGTTATCTTCATGGGAGTTACCGAGCGCGACGGTGATGCCACCCTGCGCGGATACGGTATGGGAACGGGTAGGGAACACTTTGGAGAGCAGTGCACAGGTCTGTCCGCTCTGGGAAATTTGCAGCGCCGCGCGCATACCTGCGCCGCCGGCACCGATGACAACAGCATCAAACTCTCTGACTGGCAATTTCATTACACACCCCACACCACAACAAATCCATAAAGAACGTAAGCCACCAACGCCACAACGATAGCCAGTTGCAGAACCAGGCGCAGAGCCAGTGGTTTAACGTAGTCTGTTAACACCTGCCACATCCCGATCCAGGCATGGATGAGAATGGAAACGAGAGCCAGCAGAGTGAAGACCTTAGTGAAGCCGGAGGCAAAGAATCCGGTCCACACTTCCCATGAGATTTCACCGGTGGTGGCGAAGAAGCCAACCATGTAGATGATGTAGAGGGTCAGAACGATGGCGGTAGCACGGACCAGGATAAAGTCATGTACGCCGTTGCGTCCCAGTGCTGAGGCGTTGCTTACCATACGAGGACTCCTGCGAGAAGTGAAAGCACGACAGTAATAACAAAAGAAATTTTGGCGGAACGTTTCCCTGCTTCGAGGGTTTCGTCCAGGTAGCCAAAGTCCATCATCAGATGGCGAATACCGACAACGACGTGATAGGCCAGCGCGGTGAGAATGCCCCACATGATGAACTTCACAAAGAAGCTATCCATGATGGAGGCCGCCGTCAGAAAACCTTCTGGGGAGGAAAGGCTGGTGCCCAGCAGCCAAAGCAGAATTCCGACCGCCACGAAGGTGATGACACCGGAAACGCGATGGAGAATGGACGCTATCGCCGTGATTGGGAACCGTATCGTTTGTAGATCCAGATTGACAGGTCTTTGTTTTTTCACATTTCTTACCATGAATAACGCCCACATGCTGTTCTTATTGTTTCCTTCCTCCGGTCTGCTTGCGGGTCAGACAGCGTCCTTTCTATAACCAGAAGTCATGTTAAAACGTCTTTTCAGGCATTAAAACATCACTAAACAACGCTGGGTGGCTCGGGATTGCAGGGTGTTCCGGAGACCTGGCCGCAGTATAGGCCGTTCACAAAATCATTACAATTAACCTACATATAGTTTGTTGGGTTTTCTCCGGAACAGTGATCAAGGTCACGATACCAACATTTTTTTAATTTTTAATCACCTGATTTGACAAATATTAAACATTCTTGTTACAACCATTACCAGTTAAATGCAATAATGCTCAAAAGTTATGGGGTCACTCTTTCACCTGAGAATAAGTTATGTAACAGTGTGTCAGTATTGACCGATGTAATCAGGACAGTTATTAGTGGTATATAGGTTTTAATATTCGGACTGCTAAAACGCTGATTTGCTGTTGTTTCACCGCAGCCCTGAAGGACGTGCCATCAAGCGCCGTTGCTCTGTACCCTGCCCTTTTCGCTGACGCAGAGCTGTGTGCAACATAACAAACTGGTAACGTATGCAGGCGCGGGCCGAAAGCAAATCCACCACCCGGCAGTCTTAAGCAATAAAGGCGCTAAGGAGACCATAAATGTCTGATGCTAAAGCAAAAATCACCCTGGGTGGTGACACTGCTATTGAACTGGATGTGCTAAAAGGCACGCTCGGTCAGGATGTTATTGATATTCGTAGTCTTGGTTCAAAAGGCGTATTTACCTTTGACCCAGGTTTCACATCAACGGCTTCTTGTGAATCTAAAATTACGTTTATCGATGGTGACGAGGGGATCCTGCTGCACCGCGGCTTCCCGATCGACCAGTTAGCGACCGAATCTAATTATCTTGAAGTCTGTTATATCCTGCTGTACGGCGAAAAGCCGACCCAGGCCGAATATGACGAATTCAAAACTACCGTCACCCGCCACACCATGATTCATGAGCAGATCACCCGTCTGTTCCACGCGTTCCGTCGCGATTCCCACCCGATGGCGGTGATGTGCGGGATCACTGGCGCGCTGGCGGCGTTCTATCATGATTCCCTCGACGTGAATAACCCGCGTCACCGCGAGATTGCCGCCTACCGTCTGCTGTCCAAAATGCCAACCATGGCAGCCATGTGTTACAAGTATTCTATCGGCCAGCCGTTTGTTTATCCGCGCAACGACCTCTCCTACGCCGGCAACTTCCTGCGCATGATGTTTGCGACACCGTGCGAAGAGTATGAAGTCAATCCGGTGCTGGAGCGCGCGATGGATCGTATTCTGATCCTGCACGCCGATCACGAGCAGAACGCGTCGACCTCCACGGTACGTACCGCGGGCTCCTCCGGCGCTAACCCGTTCGCCTGTATCGCTGCGGGCATCGCCTCGCTGTGGGGACCGGCACACGGTGGCGCCAACGAAGCGGCGCTGAAAATGCTGGAAGAGATCAGCTCCGTTGAGCACATTCCGGAATTTGTTCGTCGTGCGAAAGACAAGAATGACTCTTTCCGCCTGATGGGCTTCGGCCATCGTGTTTACAAAAACTACGATCCGCGCGCCACCGTGATGCGTGAAACCTGCCATGAAGTGCTGAAAGAGCTGGGCACCAAAGACGACCTGCTGCAGGTGGCCATGGAGCTGGAGCATATCGCGCTGAACGACCCGTACTTCATCGAGAAGAAACTGTATCCGAACGTCGACTTCTACTCCGGTATCATCCTGAAAGCGATGGGTATTCCGTCCTCCATGTTTACCGTTATCTTCGCCATGGCGCGTACCGTGGGCTGGATTGCGCACTGGAACGAAATGCACAGCGATGGCATGAAGATCGCCCGTCCGCGTCAGCTGTATACCGGCTACGCCAAACGCGATTTCCAGTCCGACATTAAGCGTTAATCTCACTGTCCGGATCATAAAAACGCGCCTGCTGGCGCGTTTTTTTATGCCTGATAACGCGCTTCATGCTGAAATCGCCCGCCAGCCGGCTTAATGCTGGCATCCTGGACACCAGTAAAATGGCCGCGAGGAGAGCGTCGTCTTCTCAATGATTCCCCCACAGCGTTCGCACCTTTCCCCATCGCGATGGAAGACCTTAAAGCGAAACAGCGCGCCATGATGCTTGTTGTCATCCACCAGACCGCGAGTACGATAGGACAGCCGCGGGATATCGAGCAGCGCGTGCGCCAGCGCATCCAGCTGACTGTCGCTCAGTTCAGCGGCTTTACGCTTCCCGCTTAATCCCACCTGCCAGAGAATTTCCACCCGCAGATAGTTTCCGAGCCCGGCAAGAAAAGCCTGATCCAGCAGCAGGCCGGAAAACTGACGATTGCGGAATTTGGCCGACAGCAGCCGCGCTTTCACCTGCTCCGCGGTTAACGTCATGTCCAGCACGTCCGGTCCGACGCGCAGCAAGAACGGATGGTTGGCAACCTGCTCCGCCGTGAGGATATCAATGTCCGACGCGCTGTAGAGCAAAATCGCCTTGCTGGCGGTCTGCAGCCTGACGCGCAGTACGCGGTTCGATTGCGGCTCAACGCCGGCATCCACCACACGCCAGACGCCGTACAGCTGGTTATGGCTATACAGGGTCAATCCGCCGGAGAATTGGGTTAACAGGGCCTTACCGCGGGTGGCGATATGGGTCACCCGCTGACCAATTAGCTGAGTTTGATAGGGTTGCAACTGAGGAAAGGCGAACCAAACGTTGGTTAAGGGTTCGCCTTTGATTGCCGCCTCCAGTTTATCCGCCGCACGGCGGATCTCCGGACCTTCCGGCATACTGTCATCCTTCTGTTAATGGGTGGCGCCGCCGCCAATTTTGACATCGTCATCCTGTTCAAGGGCGACGGCAATCGCCGTTTCCAGCGCCGCGCGTACCGTCGCGACCGACATACTCGCCTGCCCCGGGTGGGCCGCCGCCTGTTCAGGCAGATAAGGAATATGGATAAAACCGCCCTTCTGCCCGCTTTTTCCCTGCAGCTGATGCAGCAAACCATACATCACGTGATTGCAGACGAAGGTGCCCGCGGTTTGCGACACCGAGGCCGGGATCCCCTGCTGGCGCAGCGCGCTGACGATCGCTTTGATCGGTAGCGTACTGAAGCAGGCCGCAGGGCCATTAGCGACGATCGGCTCGTCGATCGGTTGCTGGCCTTTATTGTCGGGGATCCGCGCATCATCGACATTGATCGCTACACGTTCGACGGTGATATCGACACGGCCGCCGGCCTGTCCGACGGCAATCGTCAGCCGCGGTTGATAGGTTTCCAGCGCCGCCTTCAGCACCGTCAGCGCTTCGCCGAATACGCAGGGTAACTGTTTAGCCACCACCTGCTGTCCGCGAATAATCATGCCATCCAGCTGCTTAACCACTTCCCATGAAGGATTAACCGTTTCGCCGCCGAACGGCTCAAAACCGGTAATCAATACGCCAGCCATCATCCCTCCTTACAGGAACATCAGGAAATAGAGTAAGAATACATTGACGATAAGCAACAGGATACCGGTCGGTATCTGGGCTTTAATCACCGCGTTTTTATCCGGCAGTTCCAGCAGCGCCGCCGGGACAATATTGAAGTTCGCCGCCATCGGCGTCATCAGCGTGCCGCAGTAGCCGGAAAACATACCAATCGCCGCCATTACCGCCGGATTGCCGCCGTGCTGCAGGACTAAAATCGGAATGCCAACTCCGGCGGTCACAATCGGGAAAGCGGCAAAGGCGTTGCCCATCACCATTGTCAGCACCGCCATGCCGATGGTATACACAGCCACGGCGATAAAGCGGTTATCGACCGCCAGATAGTGCTCGGTCAGCCATGAAATGCTGGTTCCGACGCCCGCTGCGGTAAACAGCAGCCCCAGCACCGCGAGGATTTGCGGCAGGATAAAGGCCCAGCCGACGGAATCAAGCAAACGGCGCGCTTCCTGCATTGGCTGCGCCACCGTTTCATGCGTCATACGAATCGCCATCGCCAGGCCAATCAGCGTACCGACAGTCATCGAGAACAGAGTAATCAGCGTCGCGTGGTTGCCCGGCCCGAAGAGCGCCACCTGCCATGAGGGCAGATTGTTAAACAGCAGTACGCCAATGACGGTGACGACCGGAATCGCCAGCGCCGGAAAGAAAAGTTTGTTGCCGAGGCGTTTCGCGCTGGTGGTTTTCTCTTCCTGGGTACGCTGATGGTAGCTGCCGAGGCGCACGCCGCCAAAACCGGCGATCAGCGCCAGGACGACCACCACCCCGCCGACAGCGATATTCACCGTACGCTTATCGCCCACCAGTTGATATGTCCAGTCGCCGAGCAAGAACACCAGCCCGTACAGGCCCCAGAACAGACCGGTTGTCAGACGCCGCGGATTGCTTTTGTCGCGCCAGGACATGATAGCCACGACCAGCAGTACCGCGCTGGCCAGCCAGTATAAATAGGTTTGCTGGAAATTCATGCCGCACCGCCTTTCGCCTGTCCGGCGTTTATCCGGTCCAGCTCGCGCTGGAGATGGCGATCGAGTCGCCACAGGCGCGCGGCGTGGATCAGAAAGGCGCAGATCGCCGTCGGGATCCCCCACAGGGCAATATGCAACGGTTCCGTCTGGATCCCACCCGACTCCAGCATAAAGTTGTGCATGAAGATGATCGCGCCGAAGGCGACAAAAATATCTTCGCCGAAGAACAGCCCGACGTTATCGGTCGCCGCCGACATCGCGCGCAGGCGGTAGCGTACATTGCCCGGCAGCGGGCCAAAGCGCTTTTCCGCCGCCCCCTCCGCCATCGGCGCCAGCAGCGGGCGCACCATTTGCGGATGTCCGCCGAGGCTGGTCAACCCCAGAGCGGCGGTGGCTTCGCGCACAAACAGATAGACGATCAGCAGACGTCCGGCGGTCGCGCTATGGATCTTCGCGATCCACGCCTGCGCCCGCTCTTTCAGACCATGGCGCTCCAGCAGCCCGATCACCGCCAGCGGCAGCAGCAGAATAAACGGCAGATTACGGGTATTCAGGAAGCCCTCGCCCAGTTTCTCCAGAATAGTGGCTATTGGCATATGCGCCGCCACGCCGGTGACGATCCCGGAGATAATCACCACCAGCACCGGGTTAAAGCGTAATACAAAACCGACCACAATCACGGCAATGCCGATTAGCGGCCAGAGGGATATCGCCTCTTGCATAATAACGTCCTGTTCAGTTGTGAGTATTGTGAGTGTTGTTAATTATTTGATTTAATTATTATTAATAACTTAGGCGGACTATTACTCGAGGTCCGCGCTGACGTCGATATTCCGCCCGGCAAACGCGGCGCGCAAGCGTCGGGCGAAATCGAGCGCGTGAGCGCCATCGCCATGCAGGCAGACCGTTTCCGCCTTAACATGCGCCCATTCGCCGCTCAGGCTGCGCACCCGATTGTGCTGCACCATTTCCAGCGTTTGCGCCAGCGCCTGCTCTTCGCTCTCAATCAGCGCGCCCGGTTGGCTACGCGGCACCAGGCTGCCGTCGGCCTGATAGCCGCGATCGGCGAAGACTTCCTGGCGCGTCGTCAACTGATAATGCTGTCCGGCGCGGATAAGCTCGCTGCCCGCCAGCCCAACCAGCACCAGGTCGGCGTCGGCATCGCGCACCGCACGGGCGATAGCGTCGGCCAAAGGCGGCTCTTTCGCCGCCTGGTTGTACAACATGCCATGCGGTTTGACGTGCCGCAGCTCGCCCCCCTGGGCGTGTACGATTGCCGCCAGCGCGCCAATTTGATACAGCACCTGGGCGTAGACCGTCTCTGGCGGTAACTGCATCGCGGTTCGACCGAAATTTTCCCGGTCCGGGAAGCTCGGGTGTGCGCCAATAGCGACGCCTTTTTTCAGCGCCTCGCGCACGCATTGCTGCATGAGAACCGCATCGCCGGCGTGAAAGCCGCAGGCGATATTGGCGGAAGAGACCAGCTGCAGCAGCGCGCTATCGCTGGCGCAGCCTTCGCCGAGGTCGGCATTTAAATCAATTTTCATCGCTTAATCTCCAGGCCAGTTGTTCAAGGTAGCGCTGCTGGTCGGCGCGCGCTTTTAGCGCTTCATCCAGCGAACAGGGGGCGAAATGGATCGGCTGACCTAGCGGAATTTGCGCCAGTTGGTACATATCGGCTTCAATAATGCAGGCTATACGCGGATAGCCGCCGGTGGTTTGCGCATCGTTCATCAACACAATCGGCTGGCCGTTATGCGGTACCTGTACCACGCCGGGCAGCAGGCCATGAGAGAGCATTTCCCGGTCGGTTGTGCGCCTGAGCGGCTGCCCCTGCAGGCGGTAGCCCATACGGTTGCTTTGCGGACTCAGCTTCCACGGCGAGCGCCAGAAAGACTCCTGCGACACGCTGTCGAATTCGTGATACTCCGGCCCCGGCAGCGCGCGAATAATANNCTTTCAGATCGGTAGAGCGGGAACCTAAAACTTCAGGGACATCAATACCGCCAGCGACCGCCAGATAGCTGCGGATCCCATGCTGAGGATTTTTCAGCACCAGCCGCTGCCCGGCCTTCGCCTCCATTCGCCAGCCCAACCAGACCGGCGCGCCGTCGAGCGTCGCTTCACAGGCGGCGCCGGTCAACGCGAACCAGCAGTGGCGGGTGAACTGCACATCGATCTGACCCAGCGTAATTTCCAGCGCCGCCGCCTCCGGCGCATTGCCCACCAGCAGATTGGCAATGGTCATCGCCGGTTTATCCAGCGCGCCGCAGCGGCTAATCCCCCACTGGCGCTGGCCTTCCCGGCCGCCATCCTGTACCGAGGTATACATGCCGGCGCGGATAAATTTCAACATACCCCCTCCTTCTGCGGCACAAAGCGCACGCGATCGCCGGAACGCAGCAGCACCGGCTCTTCACGGTTTGGATCGAATAATGCCAGCGGCGTGCGCCCCAGCAGCTGCCAGCCGCCCGGCGTCGCCAGCGGATAAATACCGGTTTGCGATCCGCCGATACCGACGGATCCCGCCGGAACCAGTACGCGCGGCTCGGCGCGACGCGGCATCGCCAGCTGCTCCGGCAGGCCGCCAAAATACGGAAACCCCGGCTGGAAACCCAGAAACCACACCATATACTCCACCGAAGAGTGCAGTTCGACCACCTGCTTTTCGCTCAAACCGCTATGGCGCGCGACGTCGCCAAGATCTGGTCCCGCCTCGCCGCCGTAGATAACCGGGATACTTATCTCACGGGATTCCGGCTCCAGCGCATCGCTCTCTTCCCACCAGCGCTGCAGCTTGTCAATCGCCTCCCACGCCATCTCCTGCGGATGACGCAGCACAACGGTGATGTTGTTCATCCCCGGGATCACTTCAACCACCTCTTCGCGATCGGTCAACCGCTGCGTCAGGCCCCAGATACGTTTTTGGCTCTCCAGGGTCACCGGAGGCTCAAGCTCCAGGACCACCGCCGTTTCACCTAACAGATAACAACGCGCTCGCTGCACTTTCTTCTCTCCCGTCAGGCAGGGTTAGGAATATCAATAAAGGTAACATCCAGATCGGTCGTTTCCGTCAGCCATTCGCTGAGGGCGCGAATGCCGCCCCGCTCGGTGGCGTGGTGGCCGGCGGCATAAAAATGCAGGCCCTGCTCGCGGGCAGAGTGAATAGTTTGTTCCGACACTTCGCCGGTGATAAAGGCGTCCACGCCAAAGCGCGCCGCGGCGTCGATAAAGCTCTGGCCGCCGCCGGTACACCAGGCGACGCGGCTGACGGTGTCCGGCCCGGTATCGCCGCACCACAGCGGCTTGCGCCCCAGTCGCGCTTCGATCCACGAGGCCAGTTCGAGGCCGGAAACCGGCATCGACAGCTCGCCCCACGGCACCAGCGGTTCGATTTCGCCGAGCACGTTAATCCCCAGCAGATGCGCCAGCTGCGCGTTATTGCCCAGCTCCGGATGGGCATCCAGCGGCAGGTGCCAACCGTAGAGATTGATATCGTTGGCCAGCAGGGTTTTCAGGCGACGGCGCTTCATGCCGCGGATCACTGGCGATTCGTTTTTCCAGAAATAGCCGTGATGAACAATCACCGCATCCGCCTGCAGACGGACGGCCTCATCCAGCAGCGCCTGGCAGGCCGTCACTCCGGTGACGATCTTGTGCACCGTTTCGCGTCCTTCCACCTGCAGACCGTTAGGGGCGAAGTCACTGATGGCCGCACTATTGAGCTTGTCGTTGATCAGTTGTTCCAGTTCGCTATTTTTCATCGCCACTCCAGCAGATAATCAGGTTATACAAAGGCATAACATAACCATATCCATTCGGGTCGTCGATAGTCCGCTACCGTCACTGACCATGACTTTTTAACGAATCCCGCAATTTGTCTATTCATCCCGCCGCGCATTAGTGTATATTTATGCACTAATAAAGCATATTAAATAATCAGAAAGCCCCTCAAGCCATGAATATGACTGATAAATCGCTATTCATGCAGAACGATCGACTTTCGCTTTACGCCAGGAAACACACTTCATATGCAGACAACATCATCGCAGCCGCGGGCGATCTACTACGTCGTGGCGCTGCAAATCTGGGAGTATTTTAGCTTTTACGGCATGCGCGCCCTGCTGATCCTCTATCTCACCAATCAGCTCAAATATGACGATAACCATGCCTACGCCCTGTTCAGCGCCTACTGTTCGCTGGTCTATGTGACGCCGATCCTCGGCGGCTATCTGGCCGATAAGCTGTTAGGCAACCGGATGGCGGTCATGCTCGGCGTGCTGCTGATGGCCATTGGCCATCTGGTGCTCGGGGCCAGCGAAACCGCTCCGCTTTTCCTGTACCTGTCGCTGGCGATCATCGTCTGCGGCTACGGGTTGTTTAAATCCAACGTCAGCTGTCTGCTGGGCGAGCTGTACGAACCCGCCGATCCGCGTCGCGATGGCGGCTTTTCGCTGATGTATGCCGCCGGCAATATCGGCTCGATTATCGCGCCGATCGCCTGCGGCTACGTACAGGAGGAGTATAGCTGGGCGATGGGCTTTGCCCTGGCGGCCATCGGCATGGTCGCGGGGCTGGTGATTTTCCTCTGCGGCAACCGTCATTTCCAGCATACCGCCGGCGTCAACCGCCAGGCGCTGTGCGCGCGCCGCTTCCTGTTGCCGAACTGGGGCTGGCTGCTGGTATTGCTGGTTACCGCCCCGCTGCTGATTGCGGTACTGTTCTGGCAGGAGTGGTCGGTGTATGCCCTGATCGTGGCCACGGCCATTGGCCTCGCGGTACTGGCGCGGATCTACCTGCGCGCCGAAACCGATAAACAGCGCAAGGATCTGCGCCTGATCGTCGTCCTGACCGCTTTCAGCCTGCTGTTCTGGGCCTTCGCCCAACAGGGCGGGAGCTCCATCAGCCTGTATATTGACCGCTTCGTTAACCGCCATATCATGAGCTACGAAGTCCCTACCGCTATGTTCCAGTCAATCAACGCCTTCGCGGTGATGCTCTGCGGCATGGTGCTGGCGTGGCTGGTGAAAGAGAGCGTGAACGGCAATCGCACCGTGCGCATCTGGGGGAAATTTGCCCTCGGTCTGGGCCTGATGAGCGCCGGGTTCTGCATTTTGACCCTCAGCGCCCGCTGGTCGGCGGCCTATGGCCAGTCGTCCATGCCGCTGATGGTGCTGGGTCTGGCGGTGATGGGCTTTGCCGAACTGTTTATCGACCCGGTCGCCATGTCGCAGATCACCCGCATTGAGATCCCAGGTGTCACTGGGGTGCTGACCGGTATCTATATGCTGCTCTCAGGGGCCATCGCCAACTATCTGGCCGGCGTTATCGCCGACCAGACCTCGCAGGCGTCATTCGACGCCG
This sequence comes from Klebsiella sp. 28, assembly GCF_018223905.1. NCBI lineage: Bacteria > Pseudomonadati > Pseudomonadota > Gammaproteobacteria > Enterobacterales > Enterobacteriaceae > Klebsiella > Klebsiella sp. 28. The sequence continues at coordinate 75,746 of NZ_JAGRQY010000002.1, read as the reverse complement.
CCGGAGCGGTGAACTACTCCATTGACGCCTACATTACCGTCTTCAGCCAGATCACCTGGGGCGCGCTGGCCTGCGTCGGCGTGGTGCTGGTCATCTGGCTGTATCATTCGCTGAAAGTCAGGACCCGCCGTCTGGCGGTGGAGTAATTCCTTTTCTGGCGGCCTCCCAGGCCGCCAGCGTCTCCTGCCGCGCCTGCTTGTGATCAACTATCGGGCGCGAATAATCCAGCGTGATCCCTTGTTTATCCGCCCACGCCCACGGCTGATGCAGGGCCTTCTCCGGCACCTTTGCCAGCTCCGGCAGCCAGCGACGTATAAACACCCCCTGTTTATCAAACTTTTCGCCCTGGGTGGTGGGATTAAATATGCGGAAATAGGGCGCGGCGTCGGTGCCCGTTGAAGCCGCCCACTGCCAGCCGCCGTTATTCGCCGCCAGGTCGCCATCAATCAGCTGGCTCATGAAATAGCGCTCGCCCGCCCGCCAGTCGAGGCGCAAATCTTTGGTCAGGAAGCTGGCGACAATCATGCGCAACCGGTTATGCATCCAGCCGGTGGCGTTAAGCTGGCGCATGGCGGCATCAACAATTGGAAAACCGGTCTCCCCGCGCTGCCAGGCCTGTAGGGCGGCCTCCTCTGCGCGCCAGGCGACCTTATCTGTCCAGGCAGTAAATGGCCGTCCTTTACAGAGCTTCGGATAGTAGACCATCAGATGGCGATAAAACTCGCGCCAGATCAGCTCATTAAGCCAGGTGGCGCCGGCTCCGCCGTCCAGCGCGGCGGGATGTTCCGTCAGCAGACGATGCAGGCACTGGCGGGGGGACAGCACGCCGATGGCCAGGCAGGGCGACAGGCGACTGGTCCCTTCCACGGCCGGGAAGTCGCGCTGCCCCTCGTAATCCGCCGCCGCTTGCTGACAAAACGCGCGCAGACGCGCCAGCGCCGTTTTTTCATCCGCGGCAAACAGCAGCCCGTCGAACGGCGTTTGCGGGTAGTTAAGCTCAGGCAGCGGCGGCGCCTGGCAGGCAGGCGCCTGGCGCGGCTTCGGGGCCGCCACGCACGCCGGCAGTCCGTCCCGCAGACGGCGAATAAACGCATTTTTAAACGGGGTGAAGACTTTATACATTTCGCCGCCACCGGTCAGTACGCTGCCGGGCGGCAACAGGACGCTGTCGTCAAAGCCCTGGCAAATCACGTCGCGCAAGGTGTTCTCAACGGCGGCATCGCGCTGGCGTTCATTGAATTCGTACTGATAGTTGTAGAACAGGTGACTGACCTGATGCTGCTGGCAAAAATCGGCCAGCCGTTCGACGCTGGCGGTAAAATCGTCCGCCTCTTCTACCCACAGCGGTATGCCCCGTTCCGCCAGCGCGGCATGCAGACTCTGTAAATGGCTGGCGATAAAAGCGGCCTGCCGTGGCGCCAGGTGATGTTCACGCCACTGCCCCGGGGTGGCGATATACAGCGCCAGCACCTGCGCCTGCGGATCGCGGCAGGCGGCAGCCAGCGCCAGGTTATCGTGAATGCGTAAATCCGTGCGTAACCAGACCAGATGGGTGGCCATATCACTCCTTATTATCCGTCAGCAATAATCATCTTATGATCTAAGCCGGCAAAAATAGCGCGCTCCGGCAAAATACGCACCTGCCAATTCCAAGGCGGCGCATAAAAACGAGTGTAGACAAGCGGCGAAAAAAAACCGCCGGGGCAACCCGGCGGTCTTGTTATTTTCTTCGCAGCAGGAGGATTAATAGAAATCGTGAGCGGCTTTCTCCGCCTGCGCCATCCACACCGGCTGCTCGCTGGTTTTCGACCACACCCGGTGCAGCCAGCTGTAGTAGCGGGCGCGATCTTTCCAGAACAGCATCACCGGCAGCGCCGCGACGCCAGCCACGACGGCGAAAGCACGACGCAGCAAAATAATATGAGCAGGATAAGCTTTGTACAACGCCATCATTTCTCTCCCCTTTGTCAGGCCGGCAAGCAGCGCCGGTAAAATTAATCATGTTTGTCTGAGCAAAATAATACCGCTCTGCTTGTAATTTTACTACTCATCCGACCACTAAAAAGCACGTATTTATACTTAATTTACATTCGCCACGTAAATTAGTTACGAAAAAGTTAAATTAATACTAACCATCAGTTAATTTGTGCCTTTGTCATTTTTATACTTTTTTTACACCGCACCCGCGGATTTTTGCGAAATCTTTGCGCCGTAATTTCTATCCTCCAGGTAAATCGAAAACACACCCGGAGGTGGATTGTGACTGCAGGCGTACTCACTGGCGTTGGGCTGGTGTTCCTGTTACTGGCTTATCTGGTTTATGCCTTGATACATGCGGAGGCATTCTGATGGCTGCCCAGGGATTTTTATTATTAGCCAGCTATCTGCTGGTATTGCTGGTGCTGGCGCGCCCGCTGGGGATGTGTCTGGCAAGAATGGTGAACGATATCCCGCTTCCCGGCCTGGCCGGCGTCGAGCGCGTCCTGTGGCGCGTGGCCGGGATCCGCGCCGAAGAGATGGGCTGGCTGCAGTATTTGCTGGCGCTCCTGCTGTTTAACGCCCTCGGCGGCCTGGCGCTGTTTGCCCTGCTGATGCTCCAGGGCGTGCTGCCGTTTAACCCGCAGCACCTGCCGGGGCTGTCATGGGATCTGGCGCTCAATACCGCGATCAGCTTTGTCAGCAATACCAACTGGCAGGCTTACGCCGGCGAAAGCACCATGAGTTATCTCAGCCAGATGGTCGGCCTGACGGTGCAGAATTTCCTCTCCGCCGCCACCGGCATCGCCGTGGTCTTCGCCCTGACCCGCGCCTTCGCCCGGCAGAAAATGTCGACCCTCGGCAATGCCTGGGTCGATCTGACGCGCATTACCCTGTGGCTGCTGCTGCCGCTCTCTCTGCTGGTGGCCCTGTTCTTTATTCAGCAGGGCGTGCCGCAGAATCTGCAGGCCTACCAGCCCTTTACCACCCTCGAAGGGGTGCACCAGCTGCTGCCGATGGGGCCTGTCGCCTCACAGGAAGCGATTAAGCTGCTGGGCACTAACGGCGGCGGTTTCTTCAATGCCAACTCCGCCCATCCGTTTGAAAACCCGACCGCGCTGACCAATCTCGTGCAGATGCTGGCGATCTTCCTGATCCCGGCGGCGCTGTGCTTCGCCTTCGGCGAGGTGGTAAGCGATCGGCGTCAGGGACGCGCCATCCTGTGGGCAATGACGCTGATCTTTATCCTCTGCGTCGCCGTGGTGATGTGGGCGGAGACCCGCGGCAATCCGCATATGCTGACGCTGGGCGCTGACAGTAGCCTGAATATGGAAGGTAAAGAGAGTCGCTTCGGTATTCTCGCCAGCAGTCTGTTCGCGGTGATCACCACCGCCGCCTCCTGCGGCGCGGTCAATGCCATGCATGACTCCTTCACCGCGCTGGGCGGCATGGTGCCGATGTGGCTGATGCAGATTGGCGAAGTGGTGTTCGGCGGCGTCGGCTCGGGCCTGTACGGCATGCTGCTGTTCGTTATGCTGGCGGTATTTATCGCCGGGCTGATGGTCGGCCGCACCCCGGAGTACCTCGGGAAGAAAATCGATGTCCGGGAAATGAAAATGATCGCCCTCGCCATTCTGGTCACCCCGACGCTGGTGCTGCTCGGCACGGCGCTGGCGATGATGACCGACGCCGGCCGCGCCGGGATGTTCAACCCTGGACCGCACGGCTTTAGCGAAGTGCTGTACGCCGTCACCTCGGCGGCCAATAACAACGGCAGCGCCTTCGCTGGCCTGGGTGCGGCGACGCCGTTCTGGAACCTGCTGCTGGCGTTCTGCATGCTGGTCGGCCGCTTCGCCGTCATCATTCCGGTGATGGCCATCGCCGGCTCGCTGGTGGCGAAGAAAATTCAACCGGCCAGCCCCGGCACCCTGGCCACTCACGACGCCCTGTTTATCGGTTTACTGATCGGCACCGTGCTGCTGGTGGGCGCCCTGACCTTTATTCCTGCGCTGGCGCTTGGCCCGCTGGCTGAACACTTTTCCTTACTTTGAGCGATGCGGAGCACCCTGTTATGAGTCGCAAACAATTAGCCCTGCTGGAGCCGACGCTGGTGCGCCAGGCGCTGCTGGATGCCGTGAAAAAACTCAGCCCGATGGTGCAATGGCGCAATCCGGTGATGTTTATCGTCTGGGTGGGCAGTCTGTTAACTACCCTGCTGGCGATCGCCATGGCTGGCGGCGCCCTGACCGGTAGCGCCACCTTTACCGCCGCCGTCAGTATCTGGCTGTGGTTTACCGTGCTGTTCGCCAACTTTGCCGAAGCGATGGCGGAAGGCCGCAGCAAAGCCCAGGCCAACAGCCTGAAAGGGGTGAAAAAAACGGCCTTCGCCCGCAAACTGCGCGCCCCGCAGCATGACGCACCGGTCGACCACGTGCCGGCGGAAGACCTGCGCAAAGGCGACGTGGTGCTGGTGGAAGCCGGGGATATTATCCCCTGCGATGGCGAAGTCATCGAAGGCGGCGCCTCGGTGGACGAAAGCGCCATTACCGGCGAGTCTGCCCCGGTGATCCGTGAATCCGGTGGCGATTTTGCCTCGGTGACCGGCGGGACACGCATTCTCTCCGACTGGCTGGTGATCCGCTGCAGCGTGAACCCGGGAGAAACGTTCCTCGACCGGATGATCGCCATGGTGGAAGGCGCCCAGCGCCGTAAAACGCCGAACGAGATCGCCCTGACGATCCTGCTGATCGCCCTGACGCTGGTGTTCCTGCTGGCCACCGCCACCATCTGGCCCTTCTCGGCGTGGAGCGGCAATGCGGTCAGCGTTACCGTACTGGTCGCCCTGCTGGTGTGCCTGATCCCGACCACCATCGGCGGGCTGCTGTCGGCCATCGGCGTCGCCGGGATGAGCCGTATGCTCGGCGCCAACGTGATCGCCACCAGCGGCCGCGCGGTGGAAGCCGCTGGCGACGTCGATGTCCTGCTGCTGGATAAAACCGGGACCATTACCCTCGGCAACCGCCAGGCTTCCGCCTTCCTGCCGGCGCGCGGCGTGGAAGAGCGAACCCTCGCCGACGCCGCCCAGCTCTCCTCGCTGGCGGATGAAACCCCTGAGGGGCGCAGCATCGTGGTGCTGGCGAAACAGCGCTTTAACCTGCGCGAACGCGATCTGCAGTCGCTGCACGCCACCTTTGTCCCCTTTACCGCGCAAACGCGGATGAGCGGCATCAATATCGATCAGCGCATGATCCGCAAAGGGTCGGTGGACGCCATTCGCCGCCACGTGGAGGCCAACGGCGGCCACTTCCCTGTCGATGTCGATAAGCAGGTGGAAGAGGTCGCTCGCCAGGGGGCCACGCCGCTGGTGGTCGCCGAAGGCGAAAAGGTGCTGGGGATTATTGCGCTCAAAGATATCGTCAAAGGCGGCATCAAAGAACGTTTCGCCCAGCTGCGCAAAATGGGCATTAAAACGGTGATGATCACCGGCGATAACCGCCTGACCGCCGCGGCGATCGCCGCCGAGGCCGGCGTCGATGATTTCCTCGCCGAAGCGACGCCGGAAGCCAAGCTGGCGCTGATCCGCCAGTACCAGTCGGAAGGTCGGCTGGTGGCGATGACCGGCGACGGCACCAACGACGCGCCCGCGCTGGCTCAGGCCGACGTGGCGGTGGCCATGAACTCCGGCACCCAGGCGGCGAAGGAAGCTGGCAACATGGTCGACCTGGATTCCAACCCCACCAAGCTGATCGAGGTGGTCCATATCGGCAAACAGATGTTAATGACGCGCGGCTCGCTGACCACCTTCAGTATTGCCAACGACGTGGCGAAATATTTCGCCATTATTCCGGCGGCGTTTGCCGCGGTCTATCCTCAGCTGGCCATGCTGAACGTGATGGGCCTGCATTCGCCCTCATCGGCGATCCTCAGCGCCGTTATCTTCAACGCGCTGATCATCGTCTTCCTGATCCCGCTGGCCCTGAAAGGCGTCAGCTATCGCCCGCTCTCCGCCTCGGCGATGCTGCGCCGCAACCTGTGGATCTACGGCCTCGGCGGTCTGCTGGTGCCCTTTATCGGTATTAAAGCCATCGACCTGCTGCTGACCCTGAGCGGTCTGGTGTGAGGAACAAACTATGTCATTGATTCGTCCGGCACTTGTGCTATTTATTCTGTTAACGCTGCTCACCGGCGGCGTCTATCCTCTGCTTACCACCAGCCTGGGACAATGGTGGTTTAACTCACAGGCCAACGGCTCGCTGATCCGCCTGAACGGTGAAGTGCGCGGCTCGGCGCTGATTGGCCAGAACTTCACCGCCGCAGGCTATTTCCAGGGCCGCCCGTCGGCCACCGCGGAGACGGCGGATAATCCCATGGCCTCTGGCGGCGGCAACCTCGCCGCCAGCAACCCGGCGCTGGATAAAGCGGTGAGCGAGCGCGTGCAGGCCCTGCGCGCCGCCAACCCGGACGCCGACCCGCGGGTGCCGGTCGAACTGGTCACCACCTCGGCGAGCGGTCTCGATAACAACCTGACTCCGGCCGCCGCGCTGTGGCAGGTGCCCCGGGTGGCTCAAGCGCGCCAGCTGAGCGTTGAGCAGGTAACCCAGTTGGTGAATCAGGCCACACAAACCCCGCTGCTGAGCTTCCTTGGCCAGCCGGTGGTCAATATACTGCAACTCAATATGGCGCTGGATGCCCTGAAGGATAAGTAAATGAGTGACGAGCCGCTGCGCCCGGACCCTGACCGCCTGCTGCAGCACACCGCCGCCCCGCATCGCGGCAAACTGAAAGTGTTCTTTGGCGCCTGCGCCGGGGTGGGGAAAACCTGGGCGATGCTGGCAGAAGCGCAGCGGCTGCGCGCCCAGGGGCTGGATATTCTGATTGGCGTGGCGGAGACCCACGGCCGTAAAGAGACCGCCGCGATGCTGCAGGGCCTGAGCACTCTGCCGCCGCGGCGGCTTGCCCATCGCGGGCGGTACGTCTATGAGTTCGATCTCGACGCCGCCCTCGCCCGCCGTCCGGCGCTGATTCTGGTGGATGAGCTGGCGCACAGCAATGCGCCAGGCTCCCGCCATCCAAAGCGCTGGCAGGATGTGGATGAACTGCTGGAGGCCGGGATAGATGTTTTCACTACCGTTAACGTCCAGCATCTGGAAAGCCTGAATGACGTCGTCAGCGGGATCACCGGCGTGCAGGTGCGGGAGACGGTTCCCGATCCCTTCTTTGACGCCGCGGACGACGTGGTGCTGGTGGACCTCCCCCCTGACGATCTGCGCCAGCGGCTCAATGAGGGCAAAGTCTACATCGGCGGCCAGGCCGAGCGCGCTATCGAAAACTTTTTCCGCAAGGGCAATCTGATTGCGCTGCGCGAGCTGGCCCTGCGCCGCACCGCCGACCGCGTCGATGAGCAGATGCGCGCCTGGCGCGACCGTCAGGGCCAGGAGAAAGTCTGGCACACCCGCGATGCGATCCTGCTCTGTATCGGGCACAACACCGGCAGCGAAAAGCTGGTGCGCGCCGCCGCCCGGCTCGCCGCCCGCCTGGGCAGCGTCTGGCATGCGGTGTATGTCGAGACCCCTTCCCTGCACCGGCTACCGGAAGGCCGGCGGCGGGCTATTCTCGCCGCGCTGCGTCTGGCCCAGGAGCTGGGGGCCGAAACCGCCACCCTCTCCGACCCGTCGGAAGAGAAAGCGGTCCTCCATTACGCCCGCGAACATAACCTCGGCAAAATCGTCATTGGCCGCCAAAGCAAGCGCCGCTGGTGGGATCGCAGCGGCTTCGCCGATCGTCTGGCTCGCCATGCGCCGGACCTCGATCTGGTGGTGATCGCCCTCGATGAGAAACCCTTCCCCCTTGCCGCACGCGCCAGCGACAGCCGTCCGGCGCTGGAGAAATGGCGCCTGCAGCTGCAGGGCTGCGGGGTGGCGGTGGCGCTATGCGCCATCATTACCCTGGTGGCCATGCAGTGGTTGATGGCCTTCGAAGCCGCCAACCTGGTGATGCTCTATCTGCTGGGGGTGGTGCTCATCGCCCTGGTCTATGGCCGCTGGCCGTCGGTGCTGGCGACGGTGATCAACGTCATCAGCTTCGATCTCTTTTTTGTCGCCCCGCGCGGGACGTTGGCGGTGTCGGATGTCCAGTATCTGCTCACCTTCGGCGTGATGCTCACCGTGGGCCTGCTTATCGGTAACCTCACCGCCGGCGTGCGCTACCAGGCGCGGGTGGCGCGCTACCGTGAACGCCGTACCCGCCATCTGTATGAGATGTCTAAAGCGCTGGCGGTGGGTCGCAGCCAGCAGGATATCGCCACCACCAGCGAGCGGTTTATCGCCTCCACCTTTCAGGCCCGCAGCCAGCTGCTGCTCCCGGACGCCCAGGGAAAACTGCTGCCCTTAACCCACCAGCCAGGGCTGACCCCATGGGATGACGCCATCGCCCGCTGGAGCTTTGATAAGGCCCAACCTGCCGGCGCCGGCACCGATACCCTGCCCGGCGTGCCGTATCAGATCTTGCCCCTGAAGAGCGCCGCCCGCACCTGGGGACTACTGGTGGTGGAACCGGAGAATCTGCGCCAACTGATGATCCCGGAGCAGCAGCGGCTGCTGGAGACCTTTACCCTGCTGGTGGCCAGCGCCCTGGAGCGCCTCACCCTGACCGCCAGCGAAGAGCAGGCCCGTCTGACCAGCGAGCGGGAAAGCCTGCGTAACTCGCTGCTCGCCGCCCTGTCGCACGATCTGCGTACTCCGCTAACCGTGCTGTTTGGCCAGGCGGAAATTCTGACCCTCGATCTGGCCAGCGAAGGTTCAAAACATGCCCCGCAGGCCAACGAAATCCGCCAGCATGTGCTCAACACCACCCGGCTGGTGAACAACCTGTTGGATATGGCGCGGATCCAGTCCGGCGGCTTTAATCTGCATAAGGAGTGGCTGACGCTGGAGGAAGTGGTCGGCAGCGCGCTGCGTATGCTCGAACCGAGCCTCGGCGGCCAGCATATTCAGCTGGATTTACCCGATCCCCTCCAGCTGGTGCATGTCGACGGGCCGCTGTTCGAGCGGGTGCTGATCAACCTGCTGGAAAATGCCCATAAGTATGCCGGCGCCCGGGCGAGCATCGGCATTCGCGCCGAGGCGGACGCCCGGCAGCTGTCGCTGGAAGTATGGGATAACGGTCCTGGGATCCCGGCAGGCCAGGAACAGACTATCTTTGATAAATTCGCCCGCGGCAACAAAGAGTCGGCGATCCCTGGCGTCGGGCTGGGCCTTGCCATCTGTCAGGCCATCGTCGACGTCCACGGCGGGACCATCTCCGCCAGCAACCGGCCCGAGGGCGGCGCCTCATTCCGTGTTACACTGCCGGGAGAAACGCCCCCTGAACTGGAAGAGCTACCTGAGGAATTGTGATTAACGTTCTGATTATCGAAGACGAACACGCTATCCGACGCTTTCTGCGCACCGCGCTGGAAGCCGACGGCATGCGCGTATTTGAAGCGGAAACCCTGCAGCGTGGGCTGATTGAAGCCGCCACCCGTAAGCCCGACCTCGCGATCCTCGATCTCGGCCTGCCGGATGGTGACGGCATTGATTTTATTCGCGACCTGCGTCAGTGGAGCCAGATGCCGATTATCGTCCTGTCAGCGCGTAGCGAAGAGCATGACAAAATTGCCGCCCTGGATGCCGGCGCCGATGACTACTTAAGTAAACCCTTTGGCATCGGCGAGCTGCAGGCCCGCCTGCGCGTCGCGCTGCGTCGCCACGGCGCGGCGCAGGCCGATGAGCCGGTGGTGCGCTTCGCTGACCTGGAGGTCAATATCCCCGCCCGCCGCATCCTGCGCGGCAGCGAAGAGATCCACCTGACGCCTATCGAGTTTCGCCTGCTGGCGGCGCTGTTGAATAATCCCGGCAAAGTGCTTACCCAGCGCCAGCTGCTGAATCAGGTGTGGGGGCCTAACGCCGTGGAGCACAGCCACTATCTGCGGATCTATATGGGTCATCTGCGACAAAAGCTGGAGGCCGATCCGGCACGGCCGCAGCATTTGCTGACCGAAACCGGGATTGGCTATCGCTTTATGCCCTGAATCCCGCCTCTGCAGTACCAGAGGCTGGCGATTTTCAGCCCTTCAGAGAGCAGCAGAAAGCCTGCCAGGATCGCTAAATGCCGGACGCCGGCAGCCTGAATCAGCCACAGGCCCAGCGATAGCGAAGGCTGCATAAACAGCAGCCTGAGCGGCGCCTGCCCCCAGGCCAGCCACAGCGCATAGCGGCTCTGGCGGAAAAAAAAGATCATCGATAGCGGGATGCTGATAATCAGCAGAACATTCAGCGGGTACAGCCAGACCGCCGCGGAGCCCCAGGTGTGCAGCAGCTGGAGATAAGCCAGCAGATCGTCGTAAAAAGGGAGGCGGCGGTGGGCAATATTCCACCATAAGAATTGCAGGACGAAAAAGAGATCCATCCACGCCCAGAACAAAAACAGAGACTTCCGTTGTATTTTCATCGCTATCCTTGCGAAAAAAATCAGGCCCGCAAGGGGCCTGATGGTAGTGCGTCGTTAAGCGTTCTTCAGCACTTCGCTGACAATCTCTACCGCTTCTTTTTCAATCAGCTTGCGATGCTCTTCGCCGAGGAAGCTTTCGCAGTAGATCTTGTAGGCGTCTTCGGTGCCTGACGGACGCGCCGCGAACCAGCCGTTGTCGGTCATCACCTTGAGGCCGCCAATCGCCGCCCCGTTGCCCGGCGCCGCGGTCAGACGGGCAGTGATCGGATCCCCCGCCAGGGTGTCAGCGCTGACCATTTCCGGAGAGAGCTTGGACAGCGCCGCTTTCTGCGCGGAGGTCGCGGAAGCCTGCAGACGGTTATAGCTCGGCGCACCGAAGCGTTCCGCCAGTTCGTTGTAATGCTCCTGCGGGTTTTTCCCGGTCACCGCGGTGATTTCCGCCGCCAGCAGGCACATGATGATGCCGTCTTTATCGGTGGACCACGGCGTGCCGTCGAAGCGCAGGAAGGAGGCCCCGGCGCTCTCTTCGCCGCCGAAGCCGAAGCTGCCATCGAACAGGCCGTCGACAAACCACTTAAAGCCCACCGGCACTTCCACCAGCTTGCGGCCCAGATCGTTCACCACGCGGTCAATCATCGCGGAGGAGACCAGCGTTTTACCCACCGCCACCTCTTTGCCCCACTGCGGACGATGCTGGAACAGGTAGTTGATCGCTACCGCCAGGTAGTGGTTCGGGTTCATCAACCCCGCCGGGGTCACAATCCCGTGGCGGTCGTAATCCGGGTCGTTAGCAAACGCCAGATCGAACTTATCGCGCAGCGCCAGCAGGCCAGCCATCGCACACTCTGAGGAGCAATCCATGCGGATGGCGCCGTCTTTATCGAGGTGCATAAAGCGGAAGGTCTGATCCACCTGATCGTTAACAATGGTCAGATTGAGCTTGTAGTGCTCGCCAATGCGCTTCCAGTATTCGATACCGGACCCGCCCAGCGGATCGACGCCCAGCGTCAGGCCGGCTTTCTGGATTGCGGCCATATCGACGATATCCGCCAGCCCCTCAATGAACGGCTGCACCAGATCCTGTTCTTTAACGTGGCCAGAAGCCAGCGCCGCGTCCAGAGAAATGCGTTTCACGCCCTGCAGGCCCGCGGCCAGCAGTTCGTTGGCGCGGTTTTCCACCACTTTGGTGACGTTGGTATCAGCCGGGCCGCCGTTTGGCGGATTGTACTTGATACCACCATCTTCCGGCGGGTTGTGTGACGGGGTGATCACAATGCCGTCCGCCAGCGGACCGCCTTTTTTGTTATGCACCAGAATCGCGTTGGAGACCGCCGGCGTCGGGGTGAAGCCGTTGTTTTCCTGCACGATCACGTCGACGCCGTTGGCGGTTAACACTTCCAGCACCGAAATAAATGCCGGCTCGGAGAGGGCGTGGGTATCTTTGCCGACATAGCACGGACCGGTGATCCCGTTTTTCGCACGATCTTCCGCAATGGCCTGGGCGATGGCCAGGATATGCGGTTCGTTGAAGTTGTGGCGCGCCGCGCTACCGCGATGGCCAGAGGTGCCGAATTTTACCGCATGCTCCGCATTACAGACTTCAGGCTTCAGCACGTAGTACTGAGCAGTCAGTTGGGCGACGTTAATCAAATCACTCTGTTGCGCAGGCTGCCCCGCACGTTTATCGATTGCCATTGCCTGATCCTTCTGGTGCAAATGTTAAAAAGCTAGATCGTGCCGCAAACCTTTTCAATCAGCTCCGCAGGGAACTGCATCGACTGCATGATGTGCTCAATCATGCTGCATTTACGGCCGGTATTGGTATTGGTGATCACCCACCACGGTGTACCAGGAACCTGTTTCGGTTTGGTCTGATTACCGCTTTTCAGCAGCGTACGCGCATCTTCCGCGAAGTAAACGCGCGTGCGGCCGTGCAGAGACTCGGTGGCCTCGGCAAATGCTTTACTGTCCAGGGAGTAGAGGGTCGTCAACACCAGCATAAAACGGTTCACCGCGCGCTTCTGCTCGGCGTATTCATCAGATAACAGCATCTCGCGCATGGCGCGGACTTTATCTTTCACCGGGTTAGCGGGTTTCACCTCAGCGACAGGCGCTGGCGCCAGCGTCGGAGCGGCTTTGCTGACCGGTGTAGCCGGTTGGGAAACGGCGGAAAATTTTAGCATACGCCGTAAAATGTCGGATGCGCTCTCGCCGATATGCAGAGTGTGGCTGGCAATATAGCGATAGAGTTCATCATCAACTTCAATTGTTTTCATCTTAATCCAGTGCGATATCTTTTCTGAATACAAATCGTTGGGATTATAAGTACAAATCCCAACCGCGGATAGCGTCAAACCAGGATGGCGGTAAAACTCAGAAAACTTCTGGGTCTTGCAGCCGGATGGCAGAATGTCCAACATAATACCCTAACCCGACGGAGCGAAAAAAAGAACTTTGCCATGAAATTAAATAGCCGAGCGCAATCTGCACAGAATCCGCACAACCACTCCCCGATCGTGCTGGTCCACGGTCTGTTTGGCAGCCTGGACAACCTGGGCATCCTCGCCCGCGACCTGATCGCCGACCATGATATTGTGCAGGTCGATATGCGCAACCACGGTTTGTCGCCGCGGTCGCCAGAGATGACCTACCCCGCCATGGCGCAGGATCTGCTTGATACGCTCGACGCGCACCAGATCGAGCGCGCCACCTTTATCGGCCATTCGATGGGCGGGAAAGCGGTAATGGCGCTTACCGCCCTGGCGCCTGAACGCATCAGCGGTCTGGTGGCGATCGATATCGCGCCGGTGGATTATCACGTTCGCCGCCATGATGAGATCTTCGCCGCTATCCGCGCCGTCAGCGAATCCGCCGCCAGCACCCGCCAGCAGGCGGCGCAGGTGATGCGCGAGCACCTGCAGGAAGAAGGCGTGATTCAGTTCCTGCTGAAATCATTCGTCGACGGCGACTGGCGCTTCAACGTGCCGGTGCTGTGGGACCAGTATCCGCATATCGTCGGCTGGGAAACCATCCCGGCCTGGCCGCACCCGACGCAGTTTATTCCCGGCGGCAACTCGCCCTATGTGACCGACGCCTACCGCGACGCGCTGCTGGCCCAGTTCCCGCAGGCCCGGGCCCACGTCATCGCCGGCGCCGGACACTGGGTCCATGCCGAGAAACCCGAGGCGGTGTTACGCGCCATCCGCCGCTATCTGACGAGCATCGCCGCCTGATTGGCTAAAATATGCCCGACCGCGCCGCAGAATGCCCGCGGTCGTTGGCGCAGCCGTTCGCCTGATGTATGATGGCGCGCTATCTGCGCCGGCTAGAGCCCGGCAGCTTGTTTCCCCGAAGTCACTCAGAATCATGGCAAAAGAACAAACGGACCGTACGACATTAGATTTGTTCGCAAACGAGCGTCGCCCGGGAAGACCGAAAACCAATCCGCTGTCGCGCGATGAACAACTGCGCATCAACAAACGTAACCAGCTGAAACGCGATAAGGTTCGCGGGCTGAAGCGCGTGGAGTTAAAACTCAACGCCGATGCGGTCGATGCGCTCAACGAGCTGGCGGAAGCGCGTAATATGAGCCGCAGCGATCTCATTGAAGAGATGCTGATGACCCAGTTAACCGCCCTGCGCAGCCAGGGAAAAGTCTAACTTTCCGCGAAAAACCCGCATTCATGTAGCAGAGTGTGCAGTCGGGCGTGATTGCTGTTTCCGCGCCCTTGCCTGTTCTGCTATGATTGCCGTTATCTATGGGCATTGCGTCCCTACCACATCATTTAAGTTTCAAGAGGTTATTTTACTCATGGCAATCATCGGCATCTTTTTTGGCAGCGACACCGGCAACACCGAAAATATTGCAAAAATGATTCAAAAGCAGCTTGGTAAAGATGTTGCTGATGTTCACGACATTGCCAAAAGCAGCAAAGAAGACCTGGAAGCCCACGACATCCTGCTGCTCGGTATCCCGACCTGGTACTACGGTGAAGCGCAGTGTGACTGGGATGACTTCTTCCCGACGCTGGAAGAGATCGACTTCAATGGCAAACTGGTGGCGCTGTTCGGCTGCGGCGACCAGGAAGATTACGCAGAATACTTCTGCGACGCGCTGGGCACCATCCGCGACATCATTGAGCCGCGCGGCGCGACCATCGTCGGTCACTGGCCAACGGCGGGGTATCATTTTGAGGCTTCCAAAGGCCTGGCGGATGACGACCACTTCGTCGGCCTCGCCATTGATGAAGACCGCCAGCCGGAGCTGACCAACGAGCGCGTTGAGAAATGGGTGAAGCAGGTTGCCGAAGAGCTGCACCTCGAAGAAATCAAAAACGCCTGATGATTAAGCGGCGCAATCATTGGGTTGCGTCGCATTAATAGACAAAAGCAATCAAACTAATAGCTACAAGTTTTTAACTTTTAATCACATATCTGTACAATGTCCTCTGATTCTACGAGGCACGTGACGCAGTTTGTAGCTGGTGCCTCGTTTTTGACAGCAAACCAGGCCTGATGCTTGCAGTTTTCATTTACCAGTGGCAGTTCTATAATGAGACGCATTACGTCGGGTTAATTTCTGTATGACTTCCGTTGAAGGAAGTAGATCGTTTAGCAACAGGACAGATTCCGCATGACTGACAACAATACCGCATTAAAGAAGGCTGGCCTGAAAGTCACACTTCCTCGACTAAAAATCCTTGAAGTGCTGCAGGAACCGGATAACCATCATGTCAGTGCGGAAGACTTATATAAACGCCTGATCGACATGGGCGAAGAGATCGGTCTGGCGACCGTTTACCGCGTCCTCAACCAGTTTGATGACGCCGGCATCGTGACTCGTCATAATTTCGAAGGCGGAAAATCCGTTTTCGAACTGACCCAGCAGCATCACCACGATCACCTGATCTGCCTCGACTGCGGCAAAGTGATCGAATTCAGCGACGACTCGATCGAATTACGCCAGCGTGAAATTGCCTCCCGCCACGGCATCCGCCTGACCAACCACAGTTTATATCTGTACGGTCACTGTGCGGAAGGGGATTGCCGCGAGGACGAACACGCCCACGACGCGGTGGAAAAATAATTCCCCGTTTCGCTGAGACTGAAAAGCCAACCTGCCGGTTGGCTTTTTTATGGGCGCCTCTGGCACCCTTCCCGCACACGCCCCTGGGGTGACTTTCCTCATCCCCGCTTTGTCCGGAGAGTTGATATGGAACTTCGCCAGCGGGGCGATCTCTGATCGGATCGGTCGTCGTCCGGTGCTGATGGGCATTACCGTGCTGGCCCTGCTCACTACCTGGCCGGTGATGCACTGGCTCACCGTCGCGCCCGATTTCACCCGTATGACGCTGGTCCTGCTATGGTTCTCGTTCTTCTTTGGCATGTATAACGGCGCGATGGTCGCGGCGCTTACCGAAGTGATGCCGGTACACGTCCGCACCGTGGGCTTTTCGCTGGCCTTTAGTCTCGCTACTGCCATTTTCGGCGACCTGACGCCAGCTATTTCCACCGCACTGGTCGAGCTCACCGGCGATAAAAGCCCGCCGGGCTGGTGGCTAATGTGCGCCGCGCTGTGCGGATTCATTGCCACCGCGCTACTGTTCGTGCGGCTGAGCCGCGGCTATCAGCCGGCGGAGAGTCAGCGCAAAAAAAACAAACGGGCGGAGATATGCCCCGCCCGTTTGCCGCTGTCGTCTGATTTAATGGGTCGTATTATTGCTGCGGATCTCCTTCCAGATCTGATCGCAGCGCGCTTTCACCGCCTGATCGTTGCCGGTGCGGGTGGCCTGAATACACTGTTGGTAATCCAGGACGCGAACGCTCTCCTGGTTGGCGAACTGCTGGTGCTGTTTATCCTTTTTCAGCACATTCAGTACGCTCTGGCAGGCTTCAATCTTGTCCGGATTCCCTTCCGCCGTATTAATACAGGCGCTATAGGCATCTTTCAGTTTGGTGTCTTCTTTCGGCGCCGGCGACGTGGTGCAGGCCACCAGGCCCGCTGCCATCATGGCAATAAGCAGCATTTTTTTCATTGTCGTTCTCCCAGAGGTGCGGCAGGCTCACGCCCGCCGCGCAGGCATCAGAAAATAGTGAACGGGGCGATAACCATGAACTTCACGTCGCGCTCATCCTGGAAGATGTTGCCGTAGCCGCCGCTCCAGCTCGGAATATCGGAATGGTTGTCGTATTGGGTAAAGTGCAGTTTGAACAGGGTGCCCTTCGCCCGCCCTTCCTGTACGGTATACATTGCATCCAGGCTATAGGCCGACTCTTTCAGGCGATAGTCAGGGTCATAGTACGCATCCGGAGAGGACATTCGGCCCGGCTTCGCATCCCAGGCGTAGACATAAGACGCGCCGAACGCCCAGCCCGGCATATCCCAGTTTTTCATGTCATACATCGCGCCAAAGAAGACCGCTTTTTCGCCGTTGGCGTTAAAGTCGGAGCGGTTATCCCACCAGATATCGAGACGACCATTGGAAGAGGCGTAGGTCGGGGTCATACGCTGCAGGAAGTAGCCCTGCTGGCCATCAGCCTTCACCCAGGTTCCCTCGAGACGCAGATCCAGGACATCCGCCACCTTATAACCAAAGGTTAACGCCTGCAGCCATGCGGTGCCATCATAGATGTCGTTGACCCCGCCGTTGCTGACCTTATCGCGGGTGCCGTAGAACTGGTAGCTGGTGCTCAGCGGCGCGCCGGCGACGTCAAACTTGTAGCTGGCTTTAGCAAAGTACTGATCGATATAGCCCTGAGCCTGACCAAATGCCGCCTCCAGCACCAGGTCATTTTTGAAATCATATTTAGCGCCGACGGAGTGGAGATAATCGACTTTGGTCTTCTTATCGTTCTGATAGAAATCGTCCATCTCGATATGCCATGGCGCTTTATACTCGTTCGTCCACATATAGGAGAAACTTAACGCGCCCGCCGTGCCATAGTCGAAGTTAGCCCCGGCCTCCGCCCCCTGATAGGTACCTGGCATAAAACTCCAGTGCGGGGCCAGCAGAGTCTGGCCGGTTGGCTGGATATAGCCCGCACGTGCCCACGCCGGACCATATTTGAATTTCGCTGCGGCTTTATACAGGCTGATGCCGCTCTTATCGCCGGAATAGTCTTCGTCATAGGCTTTGTTACGTGACGAGAAGGCAATTTCGTTCGGGTGACCGCTATCGCCGTTCTCCGCCATTTCAATCGCGGTAAACGCGGCAATATCAAGGCCAAACATATCGGCGGCATAGCCGGACTGGAAGTCCAGGTTGGCGTTCCAGGTAGAGTGGGAAAGGTTGGTTTTGTATTTGTCGCCGTCGGTCACATCTTTACGGTCACGCTCACGCTGCCAGTAATAGATACCGCCGGTTAAGGTTGAATCATCGATAAAGCCTGCTGCGCTGGCCTGTGGAGCCACAACCCAGCCCGACATCGCGGTGACGGCGGCAATAGCCAGCGCCAGCGTACTACGTTTGCCACTAAACGTACGCATGTGCATATCCTCTTTGACGTTTTAAAAGGCGAAGACCAGCGGTCAATCGCTAAAAAATAAATAAAACTGCAAAATGTGGGGCGGTAAAAAAGACCGCGAAACCACTGTAGATAGACTATTTTTCGTGGCGCGAATTATCAATGTTTTTCGTGAGGCAAAGCTTAAGATTATGACAAAGCGCACATATTTTATGTCGTTTTGTTACAGTCTTATCTCTGATGATTTTGTTATGGAAGTCATTGCAAAATCAGGGAAAAACGCAATCATTGAAAGCGATTACATTGGTTTTTTGTATGTGACAGGAAACATCAGAAGCGCTATTTATTACCACGCAGAAACAGAATTAATTCGCATCGCGAAAATGAAAAGTTTAATTAGCTGATTCTGAAACAAAAAAAAGCGCCGCTGGGAGCGACGCTTTGACAGAAAAGAAATGTTATTCGCCCGCTTTCGCCCAGGTATCACGCAGCCCGACGGTGCGGTTGAACACCAGACTGGTTGCGGTTGCATAGCGGCTGTCGAGGCAGAAATAGCCTTCACGCTCAAACTGGTAAGCTTTACCGGCTTCGGCCTGCGCCAGGCTCGGCTCCGCGTACCCCTGTTTGATCACCAGCGATTCCGGGTTGATCACTGCGAGGAAATCGTCCGCCGCGCCCGGGTTTGGCACGCTGAACAGACGATCGTAGAGACGGATCTCTACCGGCAGCGCATGCGCCGCGCTTACCCAATGGATCACGCCTTTGACCTTGCGGCCGTCGGCCGGGTCTTTGCTCAGGGTGTCGGCATCGTAGGTGCAGAAGATGGTGGTAATATTGCCTTCGGCATCTTTCTCCACGCGTTCCGCTTTGATGACGTAGGCGTTGCGCAGACGCACTTCTTTACCCAGCACCAGACGCTTGTACTGTTTGTTGGCTTCTTCGCGGAAGTCCGCGCGATCGATCCAGATTTCGGCGCTGAACGGCACTTCACGACTGCCCATTTCCGGCTTGTTCGGATGGTTCGGCATCATCACCATTTCGCTTTCGCCCTGCGGATAGTTCTCGATAACCAGTTTCACCGGATCGATCACCGCCATCGCGCGCGGGGCGTTTTCGTTCAGATCTTCACGAATGCAGGACTCCAGCGACGCCATCTCGATGGTGTTGTCCTGCTTGGTCACGCCGATGCGCTTGCAGAACTCGCGGATGGATTCGGCGGTGTAGCCGCGACGACGCAGACCGGAGATGGTCGGCATACGCGGGTCGTCCCAGCCTTCCACGTGCTTCTCAGTCACCAGCTGGTTCAGCTTACGCTTGGACATCACGGTGTATTCGAGATTCAGGCGCGAGAATTCGTACTGACGCGGATGCACCGGGATGCTGATGTTGTCCAGCACCCAATCGTACAGGCGGCGGTTGTCCTGGAACTCCAGGGTACACAGCGAGTGGGTAATGCCTTCCAGCGCATCGCTGATGCAGTGGGTGAAGTCGTACATCGGGTAGATGCACCACTTGTTGCCAGTCTGATGATGCTCAGCGAACTTAATGCGGTACAGCACCGGATCGCGCATCACGATAAACGGCGACGCCATATCGATCTTCGCGCGCAGGCAGGCTTTGCCTTCTTCGAAGCCGCCGCTGCGCATTTTTTCAAACAGCGCCAGGTTCTCTTCCACGCTGCGGTCGCGATACGGGCTGTTTTTACCCGGCGCTTTCAGGGTGCCGCGGTATTCGCGAATTTCATCAGGAGAGAGTTCATCAACATAGGCCAGACCTTTGTTGATCAGCTCAACCGCATACTGATGCAGCTGATCGAAATAATCAGACGAGTAGCATACGTCCCCGGACCAGTGGAAACCTAACCACTGCACGTCGTTTTTAATCGACTCAACGTATTCGATATCTTCTTTCACCGGGTTGGTGTCATCGAAACGCAGGTTGCATTGGCCCTGATAATCCTGGGCGATGCCGAAGTTCAGGCAGATGGATTTTGCATGGCCAATGTGCAGATAACCGTTCGGCTCCGGCGGGAAGCGAGTGTGAACGGTGGTATGTTTACCGGTAGCCAGATCTTCATCAATAATCTGACGGATAAAGTTAGT
Organism: Klebsiella sp. 28; assembly: GCF_018223905.1. Classification (NCBI taxonomy): domain Bacteria; kingdom Pseudomonadati; phylum Pseudomonadota; class Gammaproteobacteria; order Enterobacterales; family Enterobacteriaceae; genus Klebsiella; species Klebsiella sp. 28. The sequence continues at coordinate 55,716 of NZ_JAGRQY010000002.1, read as the reverse complement.
CGGGCGGGCTTCTGCCTCACTCATCACGGGTTCCTCAAAGCGTAAACAACGTATAACGGCACATGATCTTACAAGCAGGGCGTAGTGACAACTATTAGTTACGTAAAATAGGTATCAGAAGAGGATTATGGGGCCGATTGCTGGAAAAAAAAGCGGCGAAGGTTTCCCTTCGCCGCTGAGGCAAAAACTCGACTCAGGAGCCTTACTTGCCTTTAATCTCATACAGCGGCGTCTGGCCAGCAACGACCTTACCGCTCGCCAGTATCACCAGCGCGCTGTAGTCATCGCTGTTGCTGCAGACGACCGGACTGATCATTGAGCGCGCGTTGGCGTTGAGGAAGTCCAGATCCATTTCCAGAATCGGCTCACCCGCCTTCACGTCCGTGCCCTCTTCAACCAGACGTTTGAAGCCCTTGCCTTCCAGCGCCACGGTGTCGATACCCATGTGAACGACGATTTCCGCACCGTTGTTGGTTTCGAGGCAGAACGCGTGGTTAGTGTTGAAAATTTTCACCACGGTACCGGCGGCCGGGGCCACCACGATGTTGCTGGTCGGTTTCACCGCGATCCCGTCGCCGACGGCTTTGCTGGCGAAGGCTTCGTCCGGCACCTGCTCGAGGGCCACCACGTCACCGGTAATCGGCGAAACCAGCGACTCAACGGTCTTCGCGTTCGCTACCGCCTGCGGTTTAGCCGCAGGCGCTGCGGTGGCGACGTTGCCAGCCGGTGCGGCTGCCGCTGCCGCTACCGGGCCGCGGGTAACCACTTTTTTCATCTCATCGCCGATAGACTCTGCTTTCGCACCGACGATAACCTGAATGGTTTGCTTATTCAGTTTCACCACCCCGGACGCGCCGAGACGTTTACAGGCGGCGTCGTTCACCTTCGCCGAATCGCCCACGGTCAGACGCAGACGGGTGATACAGGCGTCAATGGCTTTCAGGTTGTCCGTTCCGCCCACCGCGGCGATATAGCTGGTCGCCAGCTGGGTCAGCCCCTCTTCAGTGTTGCTGTTGGCTTCTTCCGTTACCACGTCAGCGGCTTTGTCTTCACGACCCGGCGTTTTCAGGTTGAACATGCGGATCACCGCGCTGAACAGCAGGAAGTAGACGAAGAAGAACACCACGCCCATCACCAGCAGCATCCAGACGTTTTTGCTGGCGGCCGGCAGGCTGTACATCAGCACGTAGTCAATTGCACCTGCGGAGAAGGAGAAGCCCGCATGGATCCCGAGCGCCGTTGCGATGAACAGGCTGATACCGGTCAGCACCGCATGCAGGAGGTACAGCAGCGGAGCCAGGAACATGAACAGGAATTCCAGCGGCTCGGTTACCCCGGTCAGGAACGCGGTGATGGCCACGGACAGCAGCATACCGCCTACCATCGGACGACGCGCTTTCGGCGCCGCCAGATACATCGCCAGCGCCGCACCCGGCAGACCAAACATCATGATTGGGAAGAAGCCGGACATGAACATCCCCGCGGTGCCGTCGCCGGCGTAGAAGCGGTTGATGTCGCCGTGGAACACAGCGCCAGCGGCGTTAGTGAACTCACCAATCTGGAACCAGGCGATGGTGTTCAGCACCTGATGCAGACCGGTTGGGATCAGCAGACGGTTGATGAAACCAAAGATACCGGAACCCAGCGCCCCTGCGGAGACGATCCATTCGCCGCCAGAGTGGATAGCGTGCTGCACCGGCGGCCAGACGTAGCCGAAGATCGCCGCGAGGATCAGACAGAAGAAGCCAGTGGCGATCGGCACGAAGCGTTTGCCGCCGAAGAAGCTCAGGAAGTCCGGCAGCTTGATGCCGGCCCAGCGGTTGTATACCGCCCCTGCCACCAGACCGGTAATGATACCGGCCAGCACGCCCATATTGATTTCCGGGTTGATGGTGACCATCGCTTTGGTCATCACGAAATACCCTACCGCACCGGCCAGCGCCGCAGAACCGGCGTTATCCTTGGACCAGCTTGATGCCACACCAATTGCGAAGATCAGCGCCAGATTATCGAAGATCGCCCCACCCGCTTGCGCGATGAAGGGTACATTCAACAGGTCTGGTTGCCCGAAACGCAGCAGCAATGCCGCGACCGGCAGCACTGCGATAGGGAGCTGCAACGCCCTACCCAGTCGCTGAAAGAAACCTAAAATATTCATCTTATTCCCCCTATGAGACCCCGATGAGGCTCATTTCAAAGCCACTTTTTTATTGTGTAACAAGGTCGGTTTTATCACTTACCGGCAAAGTGTGTGAAAAATTAATTCGTATCGCAAATTAAACGGGTATTTTTTGTGATAATTATCACCAAATATCGTATTCCCTCCTCCCTTGCACTGGCTAACAACGAAAACTTATTTTATCATTAAAAAAATCAACACGGATTGACCCCGGTCGGCGCAGTTGCTGCAATACTCTCCTTAGAGTGCTGGCGCCAATCCGCCAGAATCTACTTTGACTATAGAGGTGAAGAATGAGACTGATTCCCCTGGTAACCGCTGAGCAGGTCGGTAAATGGGCTGCCCGCCATATCGTTAACCGCATTAATGCATTTAAACCAACCGCGGACCGTCCGTTCGTCCTGGGTCTGCCAACCGGTGGTACCCCGCTGACCGCCTACAAGGCGTTGGTTGAAATGCATAAAGCAGGCCAGGTTAGCTTCAAGCACGTCGTCACCTTTAACATGGATGAATACGTTGGCCTGCCGAAAGAGCATCCGGAAAGCTATCATAGCTTTATGCACCGTAATTTCTTTGACCACGTTGATATTCCGGCAGAAAATATCAACCTGCTGAATGGTAACGCGCCGGACATCGATGCGGAATGCCGTCGCTATGAAGAAAAAATTCGTTCCTACGGTAAAATCCACCTGTTCATGGGCGGCGTGGGCAACGATGGTCATATCGCGTTTAACGAACCGGCCTCTTCTCTGGCGTCCCGCACCCGTATTAAGACCCTGACCCATGAAACCCGCGTAGCGAACTCCCGCTTCTTCGACGGCGATGTGGATCTGGTGCCGAAATATGCGCTGACCGTCGGCGTGGGCACCCTGCTGGACGCAGAAGAAGTGATGATTCTGGTGCTGGGTCATCAGAAAGCGCTGGCGCTGCAGGCGGCGGTAGAAGGTAACGTCAACCACATGTGGACTATTACCTGTCTGCAGCTGCATCCGAAGGCGGTGATCGTCTGCGACGAACCGTCCACCATGGAGCTGAAAGTGAAGACGCTGAAATATTTCAACGAATTAGAAGCTGAAAATATTAAAGGTCTGTAATGTAGTCCTTCCCGCGCCCTGGCGCGGGATCATCTTTTTCTTTGTACGCACCATCATGCCGGCGGCAAACGAACGAACGCTGACCTGATGAGGCGTATATACCGGGGGTCGTAATGTATGCATTAACCCAGGGCCGGGTTTATACCGGTCATGAAATTCTCGATGACCATGCGGTTGTTATCGCTGATGGCTTTATCGAACGTCTTTGTCCGCTGGCAGATTTGCCGTCTGACATCGAGCAGCGCTCAGTCAACGGCGCAATAATCGCCCCCGGTTTTATCGACGTCCAGCTCAACGGCTGCGGCGGCGTGCAGTTTAACGACAGCCCAGAGGCGGTCACTGTCGAAACGCTGGAGATCATGCAGAAGGCCAACGAACGCTCAGGCTGCACCAGCTTCCTGCCGACGCTGATTACCTCCAGCGACGATCTGATGAAGCAAGGCGTGCGCGTGATGCGCGAATATCTGCAAAAACATCCGAACCAGGCGCTGGGCCTGCATCTCGAAGGGCCGTGGCTGAATATCGTTAAGAAAGGCACCCACAATCCGGACTACGTGCGTAAACCGGACGCGGCGCTGGTCGATTTCCTGTGCGACAACGCCGATGTGATCACCAAAGTGACCCTCGCCCCTGAGCGCGTTGAGCCAGAAGTGATCCGCAAACTGGTCGCCGCCGGGATCGTTGTCTCCGCGGGCCACTCCAACGCCACGCTGAAAGAGGCGAAAGTCGGCTTCCGCGCGGGCATTACCTTCGCCACCCACCTGTATAATGCGATGCCGTACATTACCGGCCGCGAACCGGGTCTTGCCGGGGCGATTTTTGACGAGCCGGATGTCTACTGCGGTATCATCGTCGACGGGATGCACGTCGATTACGCCAACGTGCGCAACGCCAAGCGCCTGAAAGGCGACAAGCTGTGCCTGGTCACCGACGCCACCGCGCCGGCGGGGGCGAATATTGACCAGTTCATTTTTGCCGGGAAAACAATATACTACCGCAATGGGCTGTGCGTAGATGAAAACGGCACCCTCAGCGGATCTTCGCTGACCATGATTGAAGGGGTGCGTAATCTGGTTGAGCATTGCGGCGTGGCACTGGACGAAGTATTGCGCATGGCGACGCTCTATCCTGCGCGCGCTATCGGCGTGGACAAGCAGCTCGGCAGCATTGCGCCGGGCATGGTCGCTAACCTGACCGCCTTTACACGCGATTATAAAATCACCAAGACCATCGTTAATGGTAACGAGGTCGTCACTGAGTAAGTAAAAGTATGACAGCAGGCGGACAAGCTCAAATTGGTAACGTTGACCTCGTAAAACAACTGAACAGCGCGGCCGTGTACCGCCTGATTGACCAGCATGGGCCCATCTCGCGCATTCAGATAGCCGAACAAAGCCAGCTTGCCCCTGCCAGCGTGACCAAAATCACGCGTCAGCTTATTGAGCGCGGCCTGATCAAAGAAGTCGATCAGCAGGCCTCCACCGGTGGCCGCCGCGCTATCTCTATCATTGCAGAAACCCGCAACTTCAACGCCATCGGCGTGCGGCTTGGCCGCTATGACGCCACTCTGACCCTGTATGATTTAAGCAGCAAGACCCTGGAAGAGGAGCACTTCCCGCTGCCCGAGCGCACCCAGGAAACGCTGGAACACGCCCTGCTGAATATCATCGCCACCTTTATCGAAAACTGTCAGCGCAAAATTCGCGAGCTGATCGCTATCTCAGTGATCCTGCCGGGCCTCGTCGACCCGGAAAGCGGCGTGATCCGCTATATGCCGCACATTGCGGTGGAAAACTGGGGCCTGGTCGGGGCGCTGGAGAAACGCTTCAACGTTACCTGCTTTGTTGGCCACGATATCCGCAGCCTGGCGCTGGCCGAGCACTATTTTGGCGCAAGCCAGGATTGCGAAGACTCCATTCTGGTGCGCGTGCACCGCGGTACCGGGGCGGGGATTATCTCCAACGGGCGCATTTTTATCGGCCGCAACGGCAACGTCGGCGAAATTGGCCATATTCAGGTCGACCCGCTGGGCGAACGCTGCCACTGCGGCAACTTCGGCTGTCTGGAGACCGTCGCGGCCAATGCCGCCATTGAACAGCGGGTTCGCCACCTGCTGGAGCAGGGCTACCAGAGCCGTCTGACGCCGGATGACTGCACGATCAAAACTATCTGCAAAGCGGCCAACAAGGGCGATGCCCTGGCCTGCGAGGTGATTGAGTACGTGGGGCGCCACCTCGGGAAAACGATCGCCATCGCCATTAACCTGTTCAACCCACAAAAAATCGTCGTCGCCGGCGAAATAGTGGAAGCTGAAAAGGTCCTTCTTCCGGCCATCGAAGGCTGCATTAACGCCCAGGCGCTTAAGGCGTTTCGTAAGAACCTGCCGGTGGTGCGCTCCACCCTCGATCACCGCTCTGCAATCGGCGCCTTCGCGCTGGTCAAACGCGCCATGCTTAATGGCACGCTGCTGCAGCGTTTGCTTGAGAGCTAATCGCCCCTTTTCTGATAGCGCGTCACCTTGATACGGGCGGGCCTCGCCCGTCAGAGGTGTGAAACCTCATCGATGACGCGTATAGTTTCGTCTTTGTTAATGATTCTGGACCCACCATGACCATTCAAAACATAATTTGTGATATTGACGGCGTACTGATGCACGATAACGTCGCCGTTCCCGGCGCAGCCGAGTTTATCAAGCGCATCCTCGATAAAGGCATGCCGCTGGTAATGCTGACCAACTACCCGTCGCAAACCGGCCAGGATCTGGCGAACCGTTTCGCCACCGCTGGAATTGATGTTCCGGATAGCGCCTTTTACACCTCAGCGATGGCCACCGCCGATTTTCTGCGTCGCCAGGAAGGCAAAAAAGCCTACGTGGTGGGAGAAGGGGCGCTGATCCACGAGCTGTACAAAGCCGGCTTTACCATTACCGATGTGAACCCGGATTTTGTCATCGTCGGAGAAACTCGCTCCTTTAACTGGGAAATGATGCATAAGGCCGCCTTCTTCGTCGCCAACGGCGCCCGCTTCATTGCCACTAACCCGGATACGCACGGTCGCGGCTTCTACCCTGCCTGCGGCGCGCTGTGCGCCGGGATCGAGAAGATCTCCGGCCGTAAGCCGTTTTACGTCGGCAAACCCAGCCCGTGGATCATCCGTTCAGCACTGAATAAAATGCAGGCTCACTCCGAGCAGACGGTGATCGTCGGCGATAACCTGCGCACCGATATACTGGCCGGTTTCCAGGCGGGGCTGGAGACTATTCTGGTGCTCTCCGGCGTCTCCACCCTCGACGATATCGACAGCATGCCGTTCCGCCCGTCGTGGATTTACCCTTCCGTCGCGGAAATCGATATTTTCTGATGCCAACCACGTCGCAGGACGTGGTTTTTCATTTCTAGCGCCCTTCAGAATTACCCCATCTAATAAAAACGGCCTATAAATACGAATTCCTCAATAAAGCCGTTCAAAAGATACTCTTTTTTCACTGTTCAACAATCACGGTTGCGTTTTTTCTTTTTCCGGCCGCAAAACCCTTGCGCCTGCTCCCCCTTTACGGCATTTTCTTAAGCACGCACTCAGGCTTCGCCACGAGACGAAGCCAGCACAACATCAAACACGACAGGGTAATGGAGAAGGCTATGTGTTCTATTTTTGGCGTACTGGATATTAAAACTGACGCAGGCGAGCTGCGTAAAAAGGCGTTGGAGCTTTCCCGCCTGATGCGCCACCGCGGTCCGGACTGGTCTGGCGTATATGCCAGCGACAAAGCGATTCTGGCGCACGAGCGCCTGTCGATTGTCGACGTCAACGCCGGGGCCCAGCCGCTGTACAACGCCGAAAAAACCCATGCGCTGGCCGTTAACGGCGAGATCTACAACCACCAGGCGCTGCGCGCGGAGTATGGCGATCGCTACCAGTTCCAGACCGGTTCCGACTGCGAAGTGATCCTCGCGCTGTATCAGGAAAAAGGCCCGGAGTTCCTCGACGACCTGCAGGGAATGTTCGCCTTCGCCCTGTACGACAGCGAAAAAGACGCGTACTTAATTGGCCGCGACCATATCGGCATTATCCCGCTGTATATGGGCCATGACGAACACGGCAACTTCTATGTCGCCTCCGAAATGAAAGCGCTGGTGCCGGTATGCCGCACCATTAAAGAGTTCCCAGCGGGCAGCTACCTGTGGAGCAAAGACGGCGAAATTCGCCAGTACTATCAGCGCGACTGGTTTGATTACGACGCGGTGAAAGACAACGTTACCGATAAGAACGAGCTGCGCCAGGCGCTGGAAGAGTCGGTGAAAAGCCACCTGATGTCCGACGTGCCTTACGGCGTGCTGCTCTCCGGCGGTCTTGATTCATCGGTCATCTCGGCTATCACCAAGAAATTCGCCGCCCGTCGCGTCGAAGATCAGGAGCGTAGCGAAGCCTGGTGGCCACAGCTGCACTCTTTCGCGGTCGGTCTGGAAGGCTCTCCTGACCTGAAAGCGGCGCAGGAGGTGGCCAACCACCTCGGCACCGTGCACCACGAAATTCACTTTACCGTCCAGGAAGGGCTGGATGCCATCCGCGACGTTATCTATCACATCGAAACCTACGATGTGACCACTATTCGCGCCTCGACGCCGATGTACCTGATGTCGCGGAAAATTAAAGCCATGGGCATCAAAATGGTGCTTTCCGGCGAAGGTTCGGACGAAGTGTTCGGCGGCTACCTCTACTTCCATAAGGCGCCGAACGCCAAAGAACTGCACGAAGAGACGGTGCGTAAGCTGCAGGCGCTGCATATGTTTGACTGCGCCCGCGCCAACAAAGCGATGTCCGCCTGGGGCGTGGAGGCCCGCGTGCCGTTCCTCGACAAGAAGTTCCTCGACGTCGCGATGCGCATTAACCCGCAGGATAAGATGTGCGGCAACGGCAAAATGGAAAAACACATTCTGCGCGAATGCTTTGAATCCTACCTGCCGGCCAGCGTCGCCTGGCGCCAGAAGGAGCAGTTCTCTGACGGCGTCGGCTACAGCTGGATCGATACCCTGAAAGAAGTGGCCGCCAAACAGATCAGCGACCAGCAACTGGAAACCGCAAGCTTCCGCTTCCCGTACAACACGCCGACCTCCAAAGAAGGCTATCTGTACCGCGAGATCTTCGAAGAGCTGTTCCCGTTGCCGAGCGCGGCGGAGTGCGTCCCTGGCGGTCCGTCGGTGGCCTGCTCTTCAGCGAAAGCCATTGAGTGGGATGAAGCGTTCAAAACCATGAACGATCCATCAGGCCGCGCGGTCGGTGTCCACCAGTCGGCCTACAAATAAGCCCAGACGGGCGGTGAAACGCAAAACGGACCCTCCGGGGTCCGTTTTCTTTTTGCCGGATTTATACCGCTGAAAAACGATAAATAACCAATAATTGCCGAATATTCCAGCGAGCTGTTCGCAACCTAACCAAACAGTCACATTACAACGATTTTCCTTGAAAAAGAGGTTGACGCTCGCAGGCCCAATACGCATAATGCGCCCCGCAACGCCGATAAGGTTACGCGAAAAAAAGATGGCTACGTAGCTCAGCTGGTTAGAGCACATCACTCATAATGATGGGGTCACAGGTTCGAATCCCGTCGTAGCCACCATCTTTTTTGCGGGAGTGGCGAAATTGGTAGACGCACCAGATTTAGGTTCTGGCGCCGCAAGGTGTGCGAGTTCAAGTCTCGCCTCCCGCACCATTCACCAGTTAGCGTTGTACGGATGGGGTATCGCCAAGCGGTAAGGCACCGGTTTTTGATACCGGCATTCCCTGGTTCGAATCCAGGTACCCCAGTCATATTTCTTCGATATTTGCGGTTCACCGCGACGGTATTGGGGTATCGCCAAGCGGTAAGGCACCGGTTTTTGATACCGGCATTCCCTGGTTCGAATCCAGGTACCCCAGCCATCGAAGAAGCAGTAAGACAATTAGGCTACGTAGCTCAGCTGGTTAGAGCACATCACTCATAATGATGGGGTCACAGGTTCGAATCCCGTCGTAGCCACCAAATTCTGGACGTATCGATACGCATCGATAAATCCGCAAACAATTTGTTGGGGTATCGCCAAGCGGTAAGGCACCGGATTCTGATTCCGGCATTCCGAGGTTCGAATCCTCGTACCCCAGCCAAATTTAAAAGTCGTTCAGCAGTGAACGCACTGTTGCCCTCAACCGGCGTAGTTACGGTCAAGCGCAACAGACAATTGGGGTATCGCCAAGCGGTAAGGCACCGGATTCTGATTCCGGCATTCCGAGGTTCGAATCCTCGTACCCCAGCCATTTCAATGCAAAAAAGCTCACTTCGGTGGGCTTTTTTGCTATTGGCGTCCTGACATGCTTACTCCGTACTGACTGCCGGGCAGGCGCTCTCCGCTACGCTCCTGCCCGGGAAGCCGGTTTTACAAGCCTAAGGCATACTTCAGCGCCTGACGCTTCAGCACCCCGGCGCGTTCAGCCGCCATCAGGCCAATATTACGCAGCATCCGCACCGGCGCCAGGTCATTGCTGAAACCGGCATAAAAGAGGTCCATCCCCGACTGCATGATAAAATTATCCGCTCGCCGCCACGCCTGGTAGCGCTTCAGCACCGGCAGGCTGGCCCAGTCTTCGCCGCGGCCGCGCGCTTCCGCCAGGATCTCCAGCAGGGCATCGACATCACGATAGCCAAGATTAACCCCCTGCCCCGCCAGTGGATGAATGGTGTGCGCCGCATCGCCCACCAGCGCCAGGCCGGGCTGAACATACTGCAGCGCATGACGCCGGGTGAGCGGGAAGGCGCCGGCCGCCTGCGGCGTCACCCGTCCCAGCCGCGCCGGAAAGTGACTGGCGATCTCCTGCTGGAGCTGCGCCATGGTCATGCTCTGCAGCTGACGGATCCGCGCCGGGGCGTCGTACCAGACCAGCGAGGCCCAGTGGTCGAACAGCGGCAGGAAGGCGCGTGGGCCGCTGGGAGTAAACTGCTGCCAGGTGCTGTCGCCGGGATCGTCGGCGCATTCGACGCTGATCAGCATACAGGACTGCTGATATTGCCAGGCGTGCACGCCGATGCCGGCCATCTCCCGCACCTGGGAGTTAGCGCCGTCGGCGCCGATAACCAGCCGGGCGTGGATCGTCTCCCCCTCGCGCAAATGCAACGCCGTCTGCGTCTCGCCGCGCTGCATCGTTTTCAGTTCGCTACCGACGCGCAGGGTAACCGCCTCATGCGCCGCCAGCGCTTGCCACAGGCCCCATTGCAGAACCTTGTTCTCGACCATATAGCCCAGCTCCGGCAGCTTGAGCTCCGCGGCGTCGAAGGCGACGTGCGCGCTCTCCCACTCCCAGGTCTCCAGACGGCGATAAGCATGGACGCGCATCGCCCGTATGGCATCCCAGACGCCGAGACTCTTCAGCAGGCCGACCGAAGCCGCGCTGATCGCCGAGATCCGCACATCCGGGGCGGATGCCGGATCGAACGCCGGTGGCGCCGCTTTCTCAAGCACCGTCACGGTAAATCCCTGTTGCGCCAGCCCTAACGCCAGGGCGCCGCCGACCATGCCGCCGCCCACGATGGCGACATCTGTTACGTGAATTGTCATGGCTATTATCCTTAAAGCAGAATCCGTTAAGTTTACCGGATTTTTCGCCCTCTTGCGGCGATAACGCTCGCACTGGTCAGGGGGCGACCAAAGCATTACAATACGCGCCCTGGAATGCGAAATTCACCCTGTATATATCCCCGCGTTTTGGATATCTATTACTGAGCATGAGCAAGTCAATGACAAAAAAACTCCATATTAAAACCTGGGGCTGTCAGATGAACGAGTATGATTCATCAAAGATGGCCGATCTGCTGGATGCGACACATGGGTATCAACTGACCGAGGTGGCGGAAGAAGCAGATGTGCTGTTGCTCAATACCTGCTCAATTCGTGAGAAGGCCCAGGAAAAAGTTTTCCATCAGCTTGGCCGCTGGAAGCTGCTGAAAGAGAAGAACCCGGACCTGATTATTGGCGTCGGCGGCTGCGTGGCTTCCCAGGAAGGCGACCATATTCGCCAGCGCGCGCACTATGTCGATATTATTTTCGGGCCGCAAACCCTGCACCGCCTGCCGGAGATGATTAACTCCGTGCGCGGCAACCGCAGTCCGGTAGTTGATATCAGCTTCCCGGAAATTGAAAAATTCGATCGCCTGCCAGAGCCGCGCGCTGAAGGGCCGACCGCCTTTGTCTCGATTATGGAAGGTTGCAATAAATACTGCACCTACTGCGTGGTGCCGTATACCCGCGGAGAAGAAGTTAGCCGTCCGTGCGACGATATCCTGTTTGAAATCGCCCAGCTGGCGGCGCAGGGCGTGCGTGAGGTCAATCTGCTGGGGCAGAACGTTAACGCCTGGCGCGGTGAGAATTACGACGGCACCACCGGCAGCTTTGCCGACCTGCTGCGCCTGGTCGCCGCCATCGACGGCATCGACCGCATTCGCTTCACCACCAGCCACCCGATCGAATTTACCGACGATATCATCGACGTTTATCGCGATACGCCGGAGCTGGTGAGCTTCCTGCACCTGCCGGTGCAGAGTGGCTCCGACCGTGTGCTGAACCTGATGGGACGCACCCATACCGCGCTGGAGTATAAAGCGATTATTCGCAAGCTGCGTGAAGCGCGCCCGGATATTCAGATAAGCTCCGACTTTATCGTCGGCTTCCCGGGCGAAACCACGGAAGATTTCGAAAAGACCATGAAGCTCATCGCCGACGTCAATTTCGATATGAGCTACAGCTTTATCTTCTCCGCTCGCCCGGGCACCCCGGCGGCCGATATGGTCGACGACGTGCCGGAGGCGGACAAAAAACAGCGTCTGTATATCCTGCAGGAACGCATTAACCAGCAGGCGATGGCCTGGAGCCGTCGCATGCTCGGCACGGTACAGCGCATCCTGGTGGAAGGCACCTCGCGTAAGAACATCATGGAACTCTCCGGACGTACGGAGAATAACCGGGTGGTCAACTTCGAAGGTACCCCGGACCTCGTCGGTAAGTTTGTCGATGTCGAAATCGTCGATGTATACACCAACTCGCTGCGCGGTAAAATCGTGCGCACCGAAGCGGAGATGGGTCTGCGTATCGCTGAATCACCCGAATCAGTGATTGCCCGCACCCGTAAAGAGAACGATCTTGGCGTGGGAATTTACCAGCCATGATCCCTTCAGGCCTGTCGGTTCCGGCAGGCCTTGTAATTCCTCTCTCCGTCCCTATATCTACAGCAATGCTTGCGCCATTTTCCTGTGACGTAAATAATTTCCTGATTAGCCGGCCACGCGCCGCGTCCGGCCACCTGCGTAAAGAGGAATAGTTTGAACATAGACACTCGTGAGATTACCCTGGAGCCAGCGGATAACGCACGCCTGTTAGCCCTGTGCGGCCCGTTTGACGACAACATTAAACAGCTGGAGCGTCGGTTAGGCATTGAGATCAACCGCCGTGACAATCACTTTAAGCTGACCGGTCGCGCCCTGTGCGTGCACGCTGCCGCCGATATTCTGCGCAGCCTGTATGTCGACACAGCGCCAATGCGCGGTCAGATTCAGGATATTGAACCAGAGCAGATCCACCTGGCGATCAAGGAAGCGCGCGTACTGGAGCAGAGCGCCGAAAGCGTGCCTGAGTACGGTAAAGCCGTCAATATCAAGACCAAGCGCGGGGTAATCAAACCGCGTACGCCGAACCAGGCGCAGTACATCGCCAATATCCTCGATCACGACATCACTTTCGGCGTGGGTCCGGCGGGTACGGGTAAAACCTATCTGGCGGTGGCGGCGGCGGTCGATGCGCTGGAGCGCCAGGAGATCCGCCGTATTCTGCTGACCCGTCCGGCCGTCGAGGCAGGCGAAAAGCTCGGCTTCCTGCCCGGCGATCTGAGCCAGAAGGTCGACCCGTATCTGCGCCCGCTGTATGACGCGCTGTTTGAGATGCTCGGCTTTGAGAAAGTGGAGAAGCTGATTGAGCGTAACGTCATCGAAGTGGCCCCGCTGGCCTATATGCGCGGACGGACGCTGAATGACGCCTTTATCATTCTTGATGAAAGCCAGAACACCACCATCGAACAGATGAAGATGTTCCTGACCCGCATCGGCTTTAACTCCAAGGCGGTGATCACCGGCGACATCACGCAGATTGACCTGCCACGCAGCACCAAATCCGGTCTGCGCCATGCCATCGAAGTGCTGGCGGAAGTCGATGAGATCAGCTTTAACTTCTTCCATAGCGAAGACGTGGTGCGCCATCCGGTGGTCGCCCGCATCGTGAACGCCTATGAGGCATGGGAAGCCGCAGACCAGAAACGTAAAGCAGAGCTGGCCGCCGAGCGCAAACGCGAAGCCCAGGAACAGGAGCAAAAATGAGTCAGGTGATCCTCGATTTACAGCTGGCCTGCGAAGAGACCAGCGGCCTGCCGGACGAAGCCCTTTTCCAACGCTGGGTCGACGCCGTCATTCCGCCGTTTCAGGAGGAGTCAGAGTTAACGATTCGTCTGGTCGACGTTGCAGAAAGCCATGAGCTGAACCTGACCTATCGCGGCAAGGATAAGCCGACCAACGTCCTCTCCTTCCCGTTTGAAGCGCCGCCGGGAATTGAAATGCCGCTGCTCGGCGATCTGATCATCTGCCGTCAGGTGGTAGAGCAGGAAGCCAGCGAGCAAGGTAAGCCGCTGGAGGCGCACTGGGCGCATATGGTGGTGCACGGTAGCCTGCATCTGCTGGGCTACGATCATATCGAAGACGACGAAGCGGAAGAGATGGAAGGCCTTGAAACAGAGATAATGCTTGCTCTGGGCTATGAGGACCCGTACATTTCCGAGAAGATTGCGGAATAGCGCCCAGCCGGATGGCGGTGCTTGCGCCTCATCCGGCCGCTGTTTCTGCGTTTTACCTGCCAGAAAGTCAGGCAACCCATGCCGTCCGGCGCTGAGTTTACGCGCGACGAGCGACAGTTAAATCAACATGAGAACCCAAACGACGCCATGAGCGACGACAATTCACACAGTAGTGACACAGTAAACAGCAAAAAGGGATTTTTCTCCCTGTTACTCAGCCAGCTTTTTCACGGGGAACCGAAAAACCGCGATGAACTGCTGGCGCTGATCCGTGATTCCGGGCAAAACGACCTTATCGATGAAGATACGCGTGACATGCTCGAAGGGGTAATGGATATCGCCGACCAGCGGGTCCGCGACATTATGATCCCCCGTTCACAAATGATAACCCTGAAACGCAACCAGACGCTGGACGAGTGCCTGGATGTCATCATCGAATCCGCCCACTCGCGTTTCCCGGTCATCAGTGAAGATAAAGATCACATCGAAGGGATTCTGATGGCCAAGGATCTGCTGCCATTTATGCGCAGCGACGCCGAAGCCTTCAGCATGGAAAAAGTGTTACGGCCGGCGGTTGTCGTCCCGGAAAGCAAGCGGGTCGACCGCATGCTGAAAGAGTTTCGCTCACAGCGCTATCATATGGCGATCGTTATTGACGAATTCGGCGGCGTCTCTGGCCTGGTGACCATCGAGGATATCCTTGAGCTCATCGTCGGGGAAATTGAAGACGAGTACGACGAAGAAGAAGATATCGATTTCCGCCAGCTGAGCCGCCACACCTGGACGGTGCGCGCCCTGGCCTCCATCGAAGACTTCAACGACGCCTTCGACACGCACTTTAGCGATGAAGAAGTGGATACCATTGGCGGGCTGGTGATGCAGGCCTTCGGCCATCTGCCGGCCCGCGGCGAATCTATCGACATTGATGGTTACCAATTCAAGGTAGCAATGGCAGATAGTCGTCGTATCATTCAGGTGCATGTAAAGCTGCCCGATGACGCTCCCCAGCCGAAGCTGGAAGAGTAAGCGGTAGCGCTGAAATGGCCAGCCGGGAGACCGCGAGTCATACACGGTTGTAGGTGCCCCGCGTCCGGCTGGCAAAAAGAATAGCCTGTAGCAGCAGGCGTTAATTAACGGGACGATTAACCTAAATGGTATTTGCCTCTCTTCTTGAACGCCAGCGCATACGTCTGTTGCTGGCGCTGTTGTTTGGAGCCAGCGGAACGCTGGCTTTTTCACCTTATGACTTCTGGCCAGCGGCTATCGTTTCGCTGATCGGTCTGCAGGCGTTAACCCTCAACCGACGCCCGCTGCAAAGCGCCGGGATCGGCTATTTCTGGGGACTCGGGCTGTTCGGCACGGGTATCAACTGGGTCTATGTCAGCATCGCGCAGTTTGGCGGAATGCCCGGCCCGGTTAACGTCTTCCTCGTCGTTCTGCTGGCGGCCTATCTCTCGCTCTACACCGGCCTGTTTGCCGGCCTGCTCGCCCGTCTGTGGCCTAAAACTAACTGGATACGGATGGCTATCGCTGCCCCTGTCGTCTGGCAAATCACCGAGTTCCTGCGCGGCTGGGTGCTGACCGGCTTTCCGTGGCTACAGTTCGGCTACAGCCAGATTGACGGCCCGCTGAAAGGCCTCGCGCCGGTGATGGGCGTCGAGGCGATTAACTTCTTGCTGATGGTAGTCAGCGGCCTGCTGGCCCTGGCCCTCGTCCAGCGCAACTGGAAGCCGCTGGCGATTGCCGCGCTGCTGTTCGCCCTGCCGTTCCCGCTGCGCTATATCCAGTGGTATCAGCTGCTGCCGGCGCGCGCGACCCAGGTCTCGCTGGTGCAAGGCGATATCCCACAGGCCATGAAATGGGACGAAAAGCAGCTGGTCAATACCCTGAAAACCTACCTGGCGCTGACCCAGCCGCATATCGGCCACTCGCAGCTGATTATCTGGCCTGAATCGGCGATCCCGGACCTGGAGATCAACCAGCAGCAGTTCCTCAGCATGATGGACGATCTGCTGCGCGCAAAAGACAGCTCGCTGATCACCGGCATTGTCGATGCGCGTCTCAACAAGCAGAACCGTTACGATACCTACAACACCATCATTACTCTCGGCAAAGATAACCCGTACCGCTACGACTCGACCAACCGCTACAACAAGAACCATCTGGTGCCGTTCGGCGAGTTTGTACCGCTGGAGTCGATTCTGCGCCCGCTGGCGCCGTTCTTTGACCTGCCGATGTCCTCCTTCAGCCGCGGTCCCTACGTGCAGCCGCAGCTGATGGCACATAACCTGAAGCTGACCGCGGCCATCTGCTACGAGATAATCCTCGGGGAACAGGTGCGGGATAACTTCCGGCCGGACACCGACTTCCTGCTGACCATCTCCAACGACGCCTGGTTCGGCAAGTCCATCGGCCCGTGGCAACACTTCCAGATGGCGCGAATGCGCGCCCTGGAGCTGGCCCGCCCGCTGCTGCGCAGCACCAACAACGGCATTACTGCGGTGATCGGCCCGCGCGGCGAGATCCAGAAGATGATCCCGCAGTTTACCCGCGAGGTGTTGACCACCACCGTGACCCCCACCAGCGGCTTAACCCCTTACGCCCGCACCGGCAACTGGCCGCTATGGGCGCTGACGGCGCTGTTTGGTTTCGCCGCGCTGCTGATGAGCCTGCGCCAGCGTCGCCGATAAGTTTCTTCGCCGGCGACGCCCGTCGCCGGCTTTTTCTTCCCATCATCTGCCACTCTGGCACAGTCATTGCTTGATTTAACCTGGTAGCGGCATCGTCCGACCCAGTACAACCGGGTTGCACCAGAAACGATCGGTGGTCGCGCTATTTTGGTGCAATGGAAGATATTTGCCTCCGATTGGTGCGGAGCGCTTCGCAAAAATAAACAATAAAGCAGCAAAATCTTTACATTAAGCCAAACTAAATGCTAACAAACACATACAAATGCGGCACGTGGACGCGTGCCCCTAATAACAACACACACAATCACAATGGGTATCAATAGCGTCGCTGACGCTGCGGATAAGGAGTTGGATATGCAATTACGTAAACTGGCCACGGCAATGCTGGTAATGGGAATGACCGCTGGTCTGGCGCAGGCGGAAGATGCTGCCCCGGCGGCTGGCCAGAACACCCTGGATAAGATCGCCAAAAACGGGGTTATCGTTGTCGGCCATCGTGAATCTTCGGTCCCGTTCTCTTACTACGATAACCAGCAGAAGGTTGTGGGCTACTCTCAGGATTATTCCAACGCCATCGTCGATGCCATCAAGAAAAAACTGAACAAACCCGATCTGCAGGTCAAACTGATCCCGGTCACCTCGCAGAACCGTATCCCGTTGCTGCAGAATGGCACCTTTGATTTCGAGTGCGGCTCAACCACCAACAACCTTGAGCGCCAGAAACAGGCGGCCTTCTCCGATACCATCTTCGTGGTCGGTACCCGTCTGCTGGTGAAGAAAGGCGGCCCGATCAAAGATTTCCCGGACCTGAAGGATAAAGCGGTCGTCGTCACCTCCGGAACCACCTCAGAGATCCTGCTGCATAAGCTGAACGATGAGAAAAAAATGAATATGCGCATTATCAGCGCCAAAGATCATGGCGACTCTTTCCGCACCCTGGAGAGCGGACGCGCCGTGGCCTTTATGATGGATGATGCCCTGCTGGCTGGCGAACGCGCCAAGGCGAAGAAACCGGATAACTGGGAAATCGTCGGCACCCCGCAGTCGAAGGAAGCCTATGGCTGCATGCTGCGGAAGGACGATCCGACGTTCAAGGCGCTGGTTGATGAAACCGTCGCCCAGGCTCAGACCTCTGGCGAAGCGGAGAAGTGGTTTGACAAATGGTTCAAAAACCCGATTCCGCCAAAAAATCTTAACCTCAACTTCGAGCTGTCGGACGACATGAAAGCGCTGTTCAAATCACCTAACGACAAAGCACTGAACTAATTATAACAACCAGGGGCGGGATATCCTGCCCTCCCGATGATTGTCACAGCACGGACAGACTATACGGCGGCTGATCGTTCCCCAGCCGCCGCGAATACCGAAACAAGCTGGACAACCGTCTTCGAGGGTAGCACTGGCTACCCTTTTTTTTCCAGGAGTCATGTATGTCAATAGACTGGAACTGGGGGATATTCCTGCAACAGGCCCCCTTCGGCAACACTACCTACCTGGGCTGGCTGTGGAGCGGTTTTCAAATCACCGTCGCCCTCTCCATCTCGGCCTGGATCATCGCTTTTCTCGTCGGCTCACTGTTCGGCATTTTACGCACGGTACCCAATCGCTTCCTCTCGGGCATTGGCACCTGCTATGTCGAACTGTTTCGCAACGTGCCGCTGATCGTGCAGTTCTTTACCTGGTACCTGGTGGTGCCGGAGTTCCTGCCGGAAAATATCGGCATGTGGTTTAAATCGGAGCTGGACCCAAACATTCAATTCTTTGTCTCCTCCATGCTGTGCCTGGGGCTGTTTACCGCCGCTCGCGTCTGCGAGCAGGTACGCGCCGCCATCCAGTCGCTGCCGCGCGGGCAGAAGAACGCCGGCCTGGCGATGGGCCTGACCCTGCCGCAAACCTACCGCTACGTGCTGCTGCCGAACGCCTACCGCGTTATCGTGCCGCCGATGACCTCGGAGATGATGAACCTGGTGAAAAACTCGGCCATCGCCTCCACCATCGGTCTGGCCGATATGGCCGCGCAGGCGGGCAAACTGCTGGACTACTCCGCTCATGCCTGGGAGTCTTTTACCGCCATCACCCTGGCCTATGTTTTCATCAACGCGGTGATTATGCTGATTATGTATGTGGTCGAGCGTAAGGTTCGCCTGCCTGGCAATATGGGAGGCAAATAATGTACGATTTTGACTGGAGTTCGATCGTTCCCTCCATGCCCTATCTGCTGGCAGGGCTGGTGATCACCCTGAAGATTACGGTGATCGCCATCGTGGTCGGCATCGTCTGGGGCACCCTGCTGGCGGTTATGCGCCTGTCCAGCTTTCTGCCGCTGGCCTGGTTTGCTAAATCCTACGTCAACGTATTCCGCTCAATCCCACTGGTGATGGTCCTGCTGTGGTTCTACCTGATTGTCCCGGGCTTCCTGCAGAACGTGCTGGGACTGTCGCCGAAAACGGATATTCGCCTGATCTCGGCGATGGTGGCGTTTTCGATGTTCGAAGCCGCCTACTATTCAGAGATTATCCGCGCCGGCATTCAGAGCATCTCCCGCGGCCAGTCCAGCGCCGCGCTGGCGTTGGGGATGACCCACTGGCAGTCAATGCGGCTGGTGATCCTGCCGCAGGCCTTCCGCGCCATGGTGCCGCTGCTGCTAACCCAGGGGATCGTCCTGTTCCAGGATACCTCGCTGGTGTATGTATTGAGTCTCGCCGACTTCTTCCGTACCGCCTCCACCATTGGCGAGCGTGACGGAACCCAGGTCGAAATGATCCTGTTCGCGGGCGGCGTCTATTTTGTGATTAGCCTCAGCGCCTCGCTGTTGGTCAGCTGGTTGAAGAAAAGGACTGTGTAATGATTACCCTGAAAAACGTTTCAAAATGGTATGGTCACTTTCAGGTGCTGACCGATTGCTCCACGGAAGTGAAAAAAGGCGAAGTCGTGGTGGTCTGCGGGCCGTCAGGCTCCGGTAAATCCACGCTGATTAAGACTGTGAACGGCCTTGAGCCGGTACAGCAGGGGCAGATTATTGTCGATGGCACCGTGGTTAACGATAAAAAGACCAACCTGGCTAAACTGCGCTCGCACGTCGGCATGGTGTTTCAGCATTTTGAACTGTTCCCGCATCTGTCGATTATCGACAACCTGACGCTGGCGCAGGTCAAAGTGCTTAACCGCGATAAAGCCTCAGCGCGCAAGAAAGGCCTCAAGTTGCTGGAGCGCGTTGGCCTGGCGGCGCATGCGGAAAAATACCCGGCGCAACTCTCCGGCGGCCAGCAGCAGCGCGTGGCCATTGCCCGAGCCCTGTGTATGGACCCGATCGCCATGCTGTTTGATGAGCCTACCTCAGCGCTTGACCCGGAGATGATTAACGAGGTGCTGGACGTTATGGTCGAACTGGCCAACGAGGGGATGACCATGATGGTCGTGACCCATGAGATGGGCTTTGCCCGCAAGGTGGCGAACCGGGTGATCTTTATGGATGAAGGGAAGATTGTCGAGGATGCCGATAAAGAGGCCTTCTTTGCCAATCCGCAATCCGAGCGTGCCAAAGATTTCCTCGCCAAAATACTTCATTAATGGTTTTTCTCTGCGCATACCGCCCGGTATGCGCAGTTAATCTTTTCCGCCATATTATTCGCCAATGTTATTTATGCGGTAGATGATCGCTACTATCATTTACGTACCCAATAAACCTGGGCGATAAAAGCTGAACTTATTTATTAAATCGATCAATTCATAAAGAATTCAATAATGAATTCGTGGACCGGCATTGCCACCGCCGCTAGCATATAACGCCTCGTAACAGGTTCGTCGCATGATTATTTTATTAATTGAATATAATATTCTTGCCTGACCTCGCCTGCGCCGAAATAAAGGCCATCAATATTCTCTGCCGCTCGCAGAATAATGGATGCGCCACCAAACCAATGAAACAAATGGATATTGCTTCATGTTAATTCGATCTCGCACGCTCACCGGGCTGCTGTTTATCACGCTGGCGGGCACCTCAGCCGCCGGGGCCGCGCCATTGACCTCTTCTACTCACCAGACGGAGCAGGATAAAGCCCGCCAGGAGGCGCTGGCGCCGCAGCAACAGGATTTTCAGTCTTCACAACAGCGCGTGGCGCCGCAGGGTATCCCTTTTCCTGAGGAAACGCATTGCAAATTGATCAACCGGGTCGATATCGACTCCGATAACCAGGCGCTCACCCGGAAATTACTGGCGAAAACCGCGCGGCAGGCGCAGGGACGCTGCCTGGGCAGCGAAGGCATTCGCCTGCTGGCCTATACCTTGCAAAATGAGCTGATCGCGCAAGGCTACATCACCTCGCTGATTGATGTGCCCTCCCAGTCGCTGGAGCACGGCATACTCAGGTTCACGCTGCACTATGGCAAAGTGGGCGCTATCGACTATGCCGACGGCTCGGACACCACCCGCCTGTGGAATTCCCTGCCCACCTCTTCCGGTACTATCCTGCGCTTAAGCGACCTTGAGCAAGGGATGGCCAACCTGCAGCGTCTGCCCGGCGCCACCGCGCACATGAAACTGCTGCCGGGCCAACACGAGGGAGAAAGCGATATCCAGATCGCCCGCAGCCTGGCGAAAAAATGGCAGCTTGGCGCCTGGCTTGACGACGCCGGCAGCAAAGCCAGCGGACGCTACCAGGCCGGCGGGGCCCTCTATCTCTATGACCTGACCACCCTCAACGATATCCTGTACCTTTCCGGCGGGGGCGATATTGAATTCAATCAGCATAACGACGGCAACCACAACGGCAGCCTGTATTACTCCATTCCCTTTGGCTACTGGACACTAAGCGCCTACGGGGCATACAGCCAGTATCGTCAGCAGTTTAACGGCAACTGGTCGACGATGGATTATAAGAGTAAAAATCGCTACTACAGCGCCACGCTGAGTCGTCTGCTCTCCCACACCCGGCAGCAAAAAACTACCGCCGACCTGCGGATCGCCAAGAGTACCTCGCATTATTACTTCGGCGGCAGTGAGCTACTGGTGATGCGCAAGCAGAACCCCTCATGGGAATTCACCCTCAACCACCAGCACTACTTTAACAAAAAGATTGTTGATGCCAGCATCGGCATCCAGCGCAGCCTGCCGTGGCTCAGCTCGACAGCAACGCCGGAAGAGCAGGCCGGGCTGTATAGCCCGCTGTCGCGGATTGTGCATGGTAATCTGCAGGCAATGATGAAATTTGACGCCACCGGCGACAAATTTACCTGGGCTCCCCGCCTCAGCGCCCAGTTCAGCCCGGACAAACTCGCTTCCGATAATAAATTCAATATTGGCAGCCGCTGGAGCGTGCGCGGTTTTGACGGTGAAAACAGCCTGTCCAGCAATCAGGGATGGTACTGGCGCAACGATTTTATCTGGGATCTGGCCACCCACGAGCGGCAATTCTATTTGGGCGCGGATATAGGCCGCCTTATCGGCGCCGATCTATATCAAAAAGGCAAAGTGCTCTCCGGCGCCGTCAGCGGGCTGCGCGGTCAGCTATGGTCAACGCAGTACGATCTGTTTATTAGTACCCCGCTGAGTAAACCGGATAAGTTTCATAGCGACGCCCTGAATATGGGCTTTTCATTACAGTGGAGGTATTAATTCGCACATTATTGACTCGTCATATTTACATTATTTATTAATCATTATTTAAAGGAATAAAGAAAATGTTTAAGTTCAAGGCTTCTTATGTCGCACTGGCGGCAGTATTAACCTCGTCGGTAGTTTATGCCGACCCCACAAGCTATACGCACTCTTCCGGCGCCACGGTTATCGATATTGAAAAGCCGAACGCCGCCGGTGTCTCCCATAACCTGTACCGCGACTTCAACGTCGGCGCCAATGGCACCATCCTCAATAACAGCGGCGATGATGTCAGCCACAGCACATTTGGCAATATCGCCCGCAACAATAATCTGACCGCCGGCAGCGCTTCGGTGATTTTGAACGAGGTGACCTCCAAAAACGCCAGTAGCCTGAAGGGCTTTATCGAAGTCAACGGTCAGAAAGCGGATGTGGTAATCGCCAACCCGAACGGCATCACCTGTTCCGGCTGTAGCTTTGTTAATACCAACAAGGCTATCCTGACCACCGGCAAGGTTAATATGACCGACGATGGCGCCATCGGCAGCTATACCGTAACGGGCGGCACCCTCACCATCGGCGAAAATGGCATGAATGCCGCCAACGGCTATGCGGTTCTGCTCGCCGACGCGATTAAGATTAACGGTAAAGTGCAGGCCAACAACGCCCTGGTCAGCGCGGGCAACTTCACCATGGATAACAGCTCTGGCTCGGTGACCTCCGCTGGTAAAAAGGCCACCCTGATCCAGATGACGGTTAACCCGCAGTACAGCATCGACGTCAGCAGCCTTGGCGGCATTGAGGCCAACAGCATCAGCATGGTCGGCAATAACATCGGCTTTGGCGTACGCAATAAAGGCTCTATCGTCGCGAATAGTTCGCTGCAGCTCACCAGCAACGGTAATCTGCTGAACAAAGGCACGATCAAAAGCAACGGTCTGCTGAGTCAGGTCGCCACCGCCTCGGGCATCACCAATGACGGTAGCATCGCCGGCGCCTATTATTTAATGCTCTCCAGTGGCGATTATATCGTTAACACCGGTTCTCTCTCCGGCGGCCAGCTGATTGCCACCGCCAACGGCAACATCACCAACGGCGACTCAGGCACGATGACCGGCACCAGTGGATTAAGCCTGACCAGCGGCGGGAAAATCCGCAACGAAGAAAAAGCCTCCCTGCTGTCAAATAACCAGATTGCCGCCACGGCAATCGGTGATTTCCTCAATGAAGGCAAAATCAGCGCCAAAAACACCAGCCTGACGTTTGTCGGCGACAGCTTTAAAAACACCGGCAATATTAACTCTACTGGCCAAACAACCATTCAGTCGCTTAAACAGGACGGCAGCGCCAATACGGGCGAAATCTATAACCTCGGCAATATCACCGGCGAAAATATCAATCTGCAGACCAACGGCACGCTGGCGCAAAGCAGCAGTGGTCATATTGAGGCAACCAACGCCATTACCGCCCACAGCTACTGGCTGAACCAAAATGGTTATATGAAAGCCGCCGATATCACCACCGATCACGGCGTAGTGAATAATTATGGCAATATTACTGCCAAAAATATTTCAATCACGACCTACTCAGATATCACCAACGAAGGGCAGATCAGCAGCACCGGCGACCTGACCTTAAATACCAAAAATAAAGGCGCGATCTACAATTATTCAACCCTCAGCGCGGGCGGCAACATGACGTTAACCGCCACCAAAGTGGTCAATGGTGGTAAAAGTTGCGGCATCCTGGGCCTGGCGAAATGCGGCGTCGGGACGTTAACTGCTGACAAGCTGGTACTGAACTCATCGCAGAAATATGTTAGCGACATGGGTGGAAAACAGTATTTCAAGAGCACCGAAGTCAACACAGTGAAATAAGACAGAACACGATGCGCGAAGCCTCGCGCATCGTTTTTCGCACGCTTAGGGCTCGAAGGGCCGACGCTGGAACTGATCGTGGCCACATTTTGGACAGCGCGGCAGCACGTCCGGGGTGTATACCGCCAGGTGATAGTGGCACTTCTCGCAGACCAGGTTGCCCAGACCGACCACTTCGCCGCTGTGGTACACGCCGTGATGATTCAGATCCTGAAAGACTTCCCGCCACTCGAGCTGGGTTTTGTCGGTGATATCAGCCAGCTCCTGCCACAGGCTCTCTTTGATCACCCGCATAAACACGCTGTCGCTCTCGTCTTCGTGACTCTCTTCGTAGCTGCGGGCAAACTCCTCGAGGTCGCGCTTGACCGCCGCAATCACCGACTCGATCTCGCTCTGCGTCAGATCGCCGGCGCGGACGATTTTTTCCCGCGCCTGCGTCACCAGCGCGTCGATATCGCGCTCTCCATGGCGGAGCCGTTCGCTGAGCGAGGAGACCAGTTCACGGTAATATTGAGCAACCTTGTTCATCATTTCGCCTCCGGTGGGGTTAACGTCTTCTGATAATAGACCTTATTCCTCTCCCGCTGTGTCTGACAAGCCACAGAGTCGCGAAATAATCTGCGCAGCTTTTGCCGATGTTGATGTGCGAAAAGCTGTTTTGACGTGGGCGTTTGGGCTATGCTATGCCGATCTGAAATAACACATCCATTGGCTACACTTTGTAGCTGTATTGAAAACAGGACCACTGGCTGCCATGCAAGAGCAATACCGCCCGGAAGAGATAGAATCGAAAGTCCAGCTTCACTGGGACGAAAATCGTACATTTGAAGTAACTGAAGACGAGAGCAAAGAGAAGTATTACTGCCTGTCGATGCTTCCTTATCCTTCTGGTCGACTACACATGGGTCACGTGCGTAACTACACCATCGGCGACGTGATTGCCCGCTACCAGCGCATGCTGGGCAAAAACGTCCTGCAGCCGATCGGCTGGGATGCGTTCGGTCTGCCGGCAGAAGGGGCGGCGGTGAAAAACAACACCGCGCCAGCGCCGTGGACCTACGACAACATCGCCTACATGAAAAACCAGCTCAAAATGCTGGGCTTCGGCTATGACTGGAGCCGCGAGCTGGCGACCTGCACCCCGGAATACTACCGCTGGGAGCAGAAGTTCTTCACCGAGCTGTACAAAAAAGGCCTGGTGTACAAAAAAACCTCCGCAGTGAACTGGTGCCCGAATGACCAGACCGTGCTGGCCAACGAACAGGTTATCGACGGCTGCTGCTGGCGCTGCGATACCAAGGTCGAGCGTAAAGAGATCCCGCAGTGGTTTATTAAAATCACCGCCTACGCCGATGAACTGCTGAACGATCTGGATAAGCTGGACCACTGGCCGGACACCGTGAAGACCATGCAGCGCAACTGGATCGGCCGTTCGGAAGGGGTAGAAATCTCCTTTGACGTCAACGACTACGCTGACAAACTGACTGTCTACACCACCCGTCCGGACACCTTTATGGGTTGTACCTACCTGGCCGTCGCGGCGGGCCACCCGCTGGCGCAGCAGGCTGCGGCGAACAATCCGGCGCTGGCCGCCTTTATCGACGAGTGCCGCAATACCAAAGTGGCCGAAGCCGACATGGCGACGATGGAGAAAAAAGGCGTCGATACCGGCTTTAAAGCCATTCATCCGCTGACCGGTGAAGAAATTCCAGTCTGGGCGGCAAACTTTGTGCTGATGGAATACGGCACCGGCGCGGTAATGGCCGTTCCGGGTCACGACCAGCGCGACTACGAGTTCGCCAGCAAGTACGGTCTGAACATTAAGCCGGTTATCCTCGCTGCCGACGGCTCCGAGCCGGATCTCTCCGAGCAGGCGCTGACCGAGAAAGGCGTCCTGTTTAACTCCGGCGAGTTCAGCGGTCTTGATTATGAAGCGGGCTTCAACGCCATTGCCGACAAACTGGCTGCCATGGGCGTGGGCGAGCGTAAAGTTAACTACCGTCTGCGCGACTGGGGCGTATCCCGTCAGCGCTACTGGGGCGCGCCGATCCCGATGGTGACCCTGGAAGATGGCACCGTGCTGCCGACTCCGGAAGATCAGCTGCCGGTGATCCTGCCGGAAGACGTGGTCATGGACGGCATCACCAGTCCGATCAAAGCCGATCCTGAATGGGCCAAGACCACCGTCAACGGCCAGCCGGCGCTGCGCGAAACCGACACCTTTGACACCTTTATGGAATCCTCCTGGTACTATGCGCGCTACACCTGCCCGCAGTATCAGGAAGGAATGCTGGATTCGAAAGCGGCCAACTACTGGCTGCCGGTAGATATCTACATCGGCGGTATCGAACACGCCATCATGCACCTGCTCTACTTCCGCTTCTTCCATAAGCTGATGCGCGACGCGGGCATGGTGAACTCCGATGAGCCGGCGAAACAGCTGCTGTGCCAGGGCATGGTGCTGGCTGACGCGTTCTACTATGTGGGCGAAAACGGCGAACGTAACTGGGTTTCCCCGGTTGACGCCATCGTTGAGCGCGACGAAAAAGGCCGCATCGTGAAGGCCAAAGACGCGGCGGGCCACGAGCTGGTGTACACCGGCATGAGCAAGATGTCCAAGTCGAAAAACAACGGCATCGACCCGCAGGTGATGGTTGAGCGCTACGGCGCGGATACCGTGCGTCTGTTCATGATGTTTGCGTCCCCGGCGGATATGACCCTCGAGTGGCAGGAATCTGGCGTTGAAGGGGCGAACCGCTTCCTGAAACGCGTCTGGAAACTGGTCTACGAGCACACCACTAAAGGAGAGGTTGCGGCACTGAACGTGGCGGCTCTGAGCGAAGATCAGAAAGCGCTGCGTCGCGATATCCACAAAACCATCGCCAAAGTGACCGATGACATCGGCCGTCGTCAGACCTTCAACACCGCCATCGCGGCAATCATGGAGCTGATGAACAAGCTGGCGAAAGCGCCGCAGGAAGATGAGCAGGATCGTGCGCTGATGCAGGAAGCTCTGCTGGCGGTGGTGCGTATGCTCAACCCGTTCACTCCGCACGCCAGCTTCACCCTGTGGCGTGAGCTGAACGGCGAAGGCGATATCGACAACGCGCCGTGGCCGGTAGCGGATGAGAGCGCGATGGTGGAAGACAGCACCCTCGTCGTCGTCCAGGTCAATGGCAAAGTTCGTGGTAAAATTACCGTTGCGGTAGATGCAACTGAAGAGCAGGTTCGCGAGCGCGCCGGCCAGGAACATCTGGTGGCGAAATATCTCGACGGTAAAACCGTGCGTAAAGTGATTTACGTTCCGGGTAAACTGCTCAATCTGGTCGTTGGCTAAGCGCGGGAGGAAGCGTGCGATATCTGGTAACAATGTTGTTATCTCTGGCGGTGCTCGTCACCGCCGGCTGTGGCTGGCATTTGCGTAGCACTACCAAGGTGCCCGCCACCATGAAAACCATGATTTTCCAGTCGAGCGATCCGAACGGCCCGTTAAGCCGCGCGGTACGTAATCAGCTGCGTCTTAACGGCGTGGAACTGATCGACGCCAGCACGCTGCGTAAAGATGTCCCTTCTCTGCGCCTCGATGGCTCGTCGATTCAGAAAGATACCGCATCGGTGTTCCAGGATGGTCGTACGGCGGAGTATCAGATGGTCATGACCGTTCATGCCAGCGTCCTGATCCCGGGTCACGATATCTATCCGATTACCACCAAGGTCTATCGGTCGTTCTTTGATAACCCGCAGGCGGCATTAGCGAAAGACGCCGAGCAGGATATGATTATCCAGGAAATGTACGACAAAGCGGCGGAACAGCTGATTCGTAAGCTGCCAAGCGTTCAGGTAGCGGATGTTGAAGCAACCCAGCAGGAAGAGAAACCGGTCGCCAGCAGCGCGGCGCCGGCTTCCTCGGGTAACCGCGTCTCCACCACGCTGGGTCAATGATGATTCGGTTGTACCCGGAACAGCTCCGCGCGCAGCTCACTGAAGGGCTGCGCGCGGCCTATCTGCTGCTTGGCAACGATCCCCTGCTGTTGCAGGAAAGCCAGGACGCCATTCGCGAAGCTGCTGCCGCGCAGGGATTTACCGAGCACCATACTTTTTCAATCGACAACAGCACCGACTGGCAGGCGATTTTCGCCTTAAGCCAGGCGATGAGCCTGTTTGCCAGCCGGCAAACCCTGCTGTTGATCCTACCGGAAAACGGCCCCAACGCGGCGATCAATGAACAGCTCGCCACGCTGGTTGGCCTGCTGCACGACGACCTGCTGCTGATAGTTCGCGGAAATAAGCTGACCAAAGCCCAGGAGAATGCCGCATGGCTCACCGCCCTGGCTCAGCGCGCAGTCCAGGTCAGTTGCCAGACGCCGGAATACGCGCAGCTGCCGCGCTGGCTGGCCGCCCGGGCCAAACAGCATCAGCTGCAGCTCGACGACGCGGCCAGTCAGCTGCTGTGCTACTGTTACGAAGGCAATCTGCTGGCGCTGGCGCAGGCGCTGGAGCGTCTGGCGCTGCTCTGGCCGGACGGTAAGCTAACCCTGCCCCGCGTTGAGCAAGCGGTAAACGATGCCGCGCACTTTACGCCTTACCATTGGGTCGATGCCCTACTGGCAGGCAAAAGTAAGCGCGTGCTGCACGTCCTGCAGCAGTTACGCCTTGAAGGCTGTGAGCCGGCGATCCTGCTGCGTACTCTGCAGCGGGAGCTGCTGCTGCTGGTTACCCTCAAGCGCCAGGCGACGCACACGCCGCTGCGCTCGCTGTTTGATAAACATCGGGTCTGGCAAAACCGCCGTCAGCTGCTCAGCGACGCCCTCACGCGCCTGAGCGGGGAACAGCTGCGCCAGGCGGTGACCCTTCTGACCCGCGCGGAGCTCACCTTTAAACAGGATTACGGGCACGACGTCTGGCCCGAACTGGAAAGTCTTTCGTTGTTGCTCTGCCACAAAGCCCTGGCGGACGTTTTTATTGATGGTTGATATGACTCAGTTACAGGCAATCTATGGCGGCACCTTCGATCCGGTGCATTACGGTCACCTCAAGCCGGTTGAGATCCTGGCGAATCAGATTGGCCTGAGCAAGGTCATCATCATGCCTAACAACGTCCCGCCGCACCGGCCGCAGCCGGAAGCCACCAGCGCCCAGCGCGTGCACATGCTGAAGCTGGCGATTGCCGATAAACCGCTGTTCACGCTCGATGAACGCGAACTGCGGCGCGATACCCCCTCCTGGACGGCGCAAACGCTGCAGGAGTGGCGCCAGGAGCAGGGGCCGCGCAAACCGCTGGCGTTTATCATTGGCCAGGATTCGCTACTGACCTTTCCCACCTGGCACAACTATGAAACCATTCTCGACAATGTCCACCTGATTGTTTGCCGCCGCCCGGGTTACCCGCTGACCATGGCGCAGGAAGCGGATCAGCGCTGGCTGGATCGCCATTTAACCCACGACGTGGAGTCTCTGCATAACCGCCCTTCCGGCGTGATCTACCTGGCTGAGACGCCGTGGTTCGATATTTCCGCGACGATCATCCGCCAGCGCCTTGAGCGCGGCGAGTCCTGCGCCGAGATGCTGCCTGCCGCCGTGCTGGATTACATCCGCGAGCAGGGACTCTATTGCTGACCCCAGGCTGGGCCTGGCGCGAAAAAAGCGCTATCGTAACGCCATCTCTTCATCGCCTGTCAGAGCCTGTTCATGAAATTGTGGTTAGTTCGCCATGGCGAAACCGAAGCCAACGTTGCCGGGTTATACAGCGGCCATGCCCCAACGCCCCTGACGCCGCGCGGCGTCGCTCAGGCGCGCGCGCTCGGCGAACGGCTACGCCTGGCGCCTTTCGATAAAGTATTCTGTAGCGAGCTGGCGCGGACCGGGACAACGGCCGATCTGCTGCTTGGCGACCGCGCTATTCCGCGTGAGCGCCATCCCGCGCTCAATGAGATGTTTTTCGGCGACTGGGAGATGCGTCATCATCGCGACCTCCAGCGAGAAGATGCGGAAAACTATGCCGCCTGGTGTGCCGACTGGCAGCATGCGGCCCCCACCAACGGCGAAAGCTTTCAGAATTTTGCCCACCGCGTCAGCGAGTTTATCCCAACGCTGACCGACTGCCGCCATCTTGACCACCTGCTGATCGTCGGCCATCAGGGCGTCCTGAGCCTGCTGACCGCCCTGCTGCTGCAGATGCCTGCGGCGGCGATGTGGCACTTTCCCATTGCCCATGGCGCCTGGAGCCTCCTCGAAATCCGCGACGATTTCACCACCCTGCGGGTATTAAATAGCCAGGCCGTCTGGCAGCCGCAAGAAGAATTCCCGCCAGACCATTGACAGGCCAGAGCAGGCTGTTATTCTCCGCTGCCAGGCAGCATCCGCCAAAGCCGGTTTGCAGAAATTGTTTTACAAAAATGGCGATGCAATCCGCGGCGAGGGATGGGATGATAGCCCGCCACGAACGCCTGCCGACAGACATTTCACCCGACTTTTTCATCAGTTCAGGTATACTGTCAGGCTCTTTATGATTATCAATCTTCACGCACCCAGGGGGAACACTTGCAGGGTAAAGCACTCCAGGATTTTGTTATCGACAAAATTGATGACCTGAAAGGTCAGGACATCGTTGCCATTGATGTACATGGCAAATCCAGCATCACCGATTGCATGATTATCTGCACCGGCACCTCCACGCGTCATGTGATGTCTATCGCCGACCACGTGGTTCAGGAGTCCCGCGCCGCCGGCATGCTGCCGCTGGGCGTTGAAGGGGAAGCCGCCGCCGACTGGATCGTCGTCGACCTCGGCGACGTGATGGTCCACGTCATGCAGGAAGAGAGCCGTCGTCTGTACGAGCTGGAAAAACTCTGGAGTTAATGCGTGAAGTTGCAGCTGGTGGCCGTTGGCACCAAAATGCCGGACTGGGTACAGACCGGCTTTAGCGAGTATCTGCGCCGTTTTCCCAAAGATATGCCGTTCGAGCTGGTGGAGATCCCTGCCGGTAAGCGCGGTAAGAACGCTGATATCAAACGCATCCTCGAAAAAGAGGGCGAGATGATGTTAGCCGCTGCCGGTAAGAACCGCATCGTGACCCTGGATATTCCGGGTAAACCATGGGATACACCGCAGCTGGCGCGCGAACTGGAACGCTGGAAACAGGACGGGCGCGACGTCAGTTTACTGGTAGGCGGTCCGGAAGGTCTCTCTCCCGCCTGTAAAGCAGCGGCGGAACAGAGTTGGTCGCTCTCCACCCTCACCTTACCTCACCCGCTGGTGCGCGTACTGGTGGCCGAGAGTCTGTA
This sequence comes from Klebsiella sp. 28, assembly GCF_018223905.1. Lineage (NCBI taxonomy): Bacteria > Pseudomonadati > Pseudomonadota > Gammaproteobacteria > Enterobacterales > Enterobacteriaceae > Klebsiella > Klebsiella sp. 28. The sequence continues at coordinate 24,137 of NZ_JAGRQY010000002.1, read as the reverse complement.
CCGGGCGTGGAGCATCACCACCAACCACCCGTACCACCGTGAGTAATGATGATCAGGGTAGACTAAGCAGCGAATGAAATTACAGAATTCTTTCCGCGACTATACGGCTGAATCCTCGCTGTTCGTGCGCCGGGCGCTGGTCGCTTTTTTGGGGATTTTGCTGCTTACCGGCGTTCTGATCGCCAACCTGTACAATGTGCAAATCGTTCGCTTCGACGACTATCAGACGCGCTCGAACGAAAACCGCATCAAGCTGGTGCCGATCCCGCCGAGCCGCGGCATTATTTACGATCGCAACGGCACCCCGCTGGCGCTTAACCGCACCATTTACCAGCTGGAGATGATGCCGGAGAAAGTCGATAACGTACAGCAGACGCTGGATGCACTACGCGACGTCGTCGATTTAACCGACGATGACATCGCCGGTTTCAAAAAGGAGCGCGCCCGCTCCCATCGTTTTACCTCGATTCCGGTAAAGGTCAACCTCAGCGAAGTGCAGGTGGCCCGCTTTGCCGTCAACCAGTACCGCTTTCCCGGCGTGGAAGTCAAAGGCTACAAGCGTCGTTATTACCCCTATAATTCGGCGCTGACTCACGTCATTGGCTATGTCTCAAAAATTAACGATAAAGACGTCGACCGCCTGGATAAAGAGGGCAAGCTGGCCAACTACGCCTCGACGCACGACATTGGGAAGCTGGGTATAGAGCGTTATTACGAGGACGTTCTGCACGGTCAGACCGGCTACGAAGAGGTTGAAGTGAACAACCGCGGCCGCGTCATTCGTCAGCTGAAAGAGGTGCCTCCGCAGGCCGGACGCGACATCTACCTCACCCTCGACCTCAAGCTGCAGCAGTATATTGAAACGCTGCTGGCCGGCAGCCGCGCCGCCGTGGTGGTGACCGACCCGCGTACCGGCGCTATTCTGGCGCTGGTTTCAACCCCGAGCTATGACCCGAACCTGTTCGTCGACGGCATCTCCAGCAAAGATTACTCCGCGCTGCTCAACGACCCGAACACACCGCTGGTCAACCGAGCGACGCAGGGGGTCTATCCGCCGGCGTCGACGGTCAAACCGTACGTCGCCGTCTCGGCGCTGAGCGCCGGGGTGATCACCCGCAACACCAGCCTCTTCGACCCCGGCTGGTGGCAGTTGCCCGGCTCAGAGAAACGCTATCGTGACTGGAAAAAGTGGGGCCACGGCCATCTGAACGTCACCAAAGCGCTCGAGGAGTCTGCAGATACCTATTTCTACCAGGTCGCCTATGACATGGGCATCGACCGTCTCTCAGAGTGGATGAGCAAGTTTGGCTACGGCCACTACACCGGTATCGACCTCTCCGAGGAGCGCTCTGGCAACATGCCGACCCGCGAATGGAAGCTCAAGCGCTTTAAGAAACCCTGGTACCAAGGGGACACTATTCCGGTGGGCATCGGCCAGGGTTACTGGACCGCCACGCCGATCCAGATGAACAAAGCGCTGATGATCCTGATTAACGACGGCGTGGTGAAGGTGCCTCATCTGCTGCAGAGCACCGTGGAAGACGGCAAGCCCGTACCCTGGGTCCAGCCCCATGAGCCGCCGGTAGGCGATATCCATTCCGGCTATTGGGAAATCGCCAAAGACGGCATGTACGGAGTGGCCAACCGCGGCAACGGCACCGCGCACAAATACTTCGCCAGCGCGCCGTATAAAATCGCGGCCAAGTCAGGTACCGCTCAGGTGTTCGGCCTGAAGGCCAACGAAACCTATAACGCGCACCGGATCTCCGAGCGCTTGCGCGACCATAAACTGATGACGGCGTTTGCGCCTTATAACAACCCGCAGGTTGCCGTGGCGATGATTCTGGAAAACGGCGGCGCCGGCCCGGCGGTCGGTACCATTATGCGCCAGATCCTCGATCACATCATGCTGGGCGATAACAACACTACGCTGCCAAGCGAAAACCCGGCGGTAACCGCAGGGGAGGATCAATAATGACGGATAATCCGAACAAAAAATCGCTATGGGATAAAATCCATCTTGACCCCACCATGCTGCTTATCCTGCTGGCGCTGCTGACCTACAGCGCGCTGGTTATCTGGAGCGCCAGCGGTCAGGACGTCGGCATGATGGAGCGTAAAATCGGCCAGATCGCCATGGGCGTGGTGATCATGATCGTCATGGCGCAGATCCCGCCGCGGGTCTATGAAGGCTGGGCGCCCTACCTCTATATTTTCTGTATCATCCTGCTGGTAGCCGTTGACGCCTTCGGCGCCATCTCCAAAGGGGCGCAGCGCTGGCTGGATCTCGGTATTGTGCGCTTTCAGCCGTCGGAGATCGCCAAAATAGCCGTGCCGCTGATGGTGGCGCGGTTTATTAACCGCGATGTCTGTCCACCGTCGCTGAAGAACACCGGCATTGCCCTGGTGCTAATCTTCCTGCCGACGCTGCTGGTGGCGGCGCAGCCTGACCTCGGGACCTCGATCCTGATCGCCCTATCCGGGCTGTTTGTGCTGTTCCTCTCCGGCCTCAGCTGGCGCCTGATTGGTATCGCCGTGGTGCTGGTCGCCGCCTTTATTCCGATCCTGTGGTTCTTCCTGATGCACGACTATCAGCGTCAGCGCGTGATGATGCTCCTCGATCCGGAAACCGACCCGCTGGGCGCCGGCTATCACATTATTCAGTCTAAAATTGCCATTGGCTCCGGCGGTCTGCGCGGCAAAGGCTGGCTGCACGGCACCCAGTCGCAGCTGGAGTTTCTGCCGGAACGCCACACCGACTTTATCTTCGCCGTCCTCGCCGAAGAGCTGGGCCTGATTGGCGTACTGATCCTGCTAGCGCTTTATATTCTGCTGATTATGCGCGGACTGTGGATCGCCGCCCAGGCGCAAACCACCTTTGGCCGGGTCATGGCCGGTGGTTTAATGTTGATTTTATTCGTTTATGTCTTCGTAAATATTGGTATGGTGAGTGGTATTTTACCGGTGGTGGGCGTACCGTTGCCGCTGGTGAGCTACGGGGGCTCCGCCCTGATCGTACTGATGGCCGGGTTTGGTATCGTAATGTCGATCCATACCCACAGAAAAATGTTGTCGAAAAGCGTTTAAAGGGGTTAGCAATGCGTAAGCAATGGCTGGGGATCTGCATAGCAGCGGGGCTGCTGGCGGCATGTTCGAGTGATGACGTGCAACAAAAAACGGTCAGTACTCCACAGCCGGCCGTCTGTAATGGCCCGACGGTTGAGATCAGCGGCGCCGATCCGCAATATGAAACGCCAAACGCCACGGCGAATCAGGATTATGAGCGCGACGGTAAAAGCTACAAAATCGTTCAGGATCCGGCCAACTTTACTCAGGCCGGTTTCGCGGCGATCTATGACGCAGAACCCAACAGCAACCTGACCGCCAGCGGCGAAGCCTTCGATCCGACTCAGTTGACCGCAGCGCACCCGACGCTGCCGATCCCGAGCTACGCGCGGATCACTAACCTTGCCAACGGACGGATGATCGTCGTGCGGATTAACGATCGCGGTCCCTATGGCAACGATCGGGTCATCTCGCTTTCCCGCGCATCCGCTGACCGCCTGAACACCTCCAACAACACCAAAGTGCGCATCGACCCCATCATCGTCGCGCCTGACGGTTCGCTTTCCGGCCCGGGGATGGCCTGTACCACCGTCGCCAAACAGACTTACGCCCTGCCCGCCCGTCCGAATCTGGACGGTGGGGACGCCGCTGGCATGAGCCAACCCGCACCCACTGACGTTCGCCCGATCAGCAACAGCACGCTGACGCCGGCAGACAGCGTGGGCGCGCCGGTGAACAGCGGCGGTTTCCTCGGCGCGCCGACGCCCCTGAACAACGGCGTGCTGGAGAGTAGCGAACCAGCGGCAGCCGCCGCGACGGCTCCTGCCGCCGGCGCCACGCCAACAGCGCCAGTGACCGCGCCTGGCTCCATTCAGGGTAATGTGGCGCCCGCTGCGGCCACCGCCGCAGCCGCTGGCGCCGTGGCGGCCTCGTCCTCCGCGACCTCCAGCGCCAGCGGTAATTTTGTTGTCCAGGTGGGCGCAGTAAGCGACCAGACGCGGGCGCAGCAGTATCAGAAGCGCCTGAGCCAGCAGTTTTCTGTGCCAGGCCGGGTCATGCAAAACGGCGCGGTCTGGCGTATTCAGCTGGGTCCCTTTGCTGATAAAGCACAGGCCAGCGCCGTGCAGCAGCGCCTGCAAAGCGAAGCGCAGCTGCAGTCCTTTATTACTCGCGCCAACTAAACGCCGCGGGCCGCCCGTTCACCTCGCGCATGTAAAAGTCATTAACAAACTCATGCGCAATGTCGGATGCTGGCCCGCAGAGCATTTGCTATAGTAAGGCACTTTTTTAACTCCATCACGGATGCCGTTGTTCTGACCATGAAGACCTCTTTCACCGCTCGTTTACTCATTACGGCGCTCTCCGTTGCAGCGCTCTCCTCCGCTGCCCGCGCCGATGACCTGAATATCAAAACGATGATCCCAGGCGCCCCGCAGATTGACGCCGAATCCTGGATCCTTATCGATTACAACTCTGGCAAGGTACTGGCTGAAAACAATGCCGACTCCCGCCGCGACCCGGCCAGTCTGACCAAAATGATGACCAGCTATGTTATCGGTCAGGCGATGAAAGCGGGCAAATTCAAAGAGTCCGATCTGGTCACCGTCGGCAACGATGCCTGGGCCACCGGCAACCCGGTTTTCAAAGGCTCTTCTCTGATGTTCCTCAAGCCGGGCATGCAGGTGCCGGTTTCTCAGCTGATCCGTGGTATTAACCTGCAGTCCGGTAACGATGCCTGCGTGGCGATGGCCGACTACGTCGCCGGCAGCCAGGACGCCTTCGTCAGCCTGATGAACAACTACGTAAACGCTCTGGGCCTGAAAAACACCCATTTCCAGACCGTTCACGGTCTTGATGCTGACGGACAGTACAGCTCCGCGCGCGACATGGCGCTGATTGGCCAGGCGCTGATCCGCGACGTACCGAACGAGTACTCCATCTATCGTGAGAAAGAGTTCACCTTCAACGGCATCCGCCAGCTGAACCGTAACGGCCTGCTGTGGGATAACAGCCTGAACGTCGACGGCATCAAAACCGGCCATACCGACAAAGCGGGTTACAACCTCGTCGCTTCCGCCACCGAAGGCCAGATGCGCCTGATCTCCGCGGTAATGGGCGGCCGGACGTTCAAAGGCCGTGAGTCAGAAAGCAAAAAACTGCTTACCTGGGGCTTCCGCTTCTTCGAAACCGTCAACCCGATTAAAGCTGGCAAAGAGTTTGCCTCTGAACCGGCCTGGTTCGGCGACAGCGATCGCGCTTCGCTGGGGGTGGATAAAGACGTCTACCTGACCATTCCGCGCGGCCGAATGAAAGATCTGAAAGCCAGCTACGTGCTGAATAACACTGAGCTGCACGCCCCGCTGCAGAAAAACCAGGTTGTCGGCACCATTAACTTCCAGTTGGATGGTAAAACCATCGACCAGCGTCCGCTGGTGGTCCTGCAGGAAATTCCGGAAGGTAATTTCTTCGGCAAAATTATTGATTACATTAAATTAATGTTCCACCACTGGTTTGGTTAAAAATCGAACACTTGAAAGTGTGATTTCCATCCCCATATACTATTCATCCAAGTAACCTGATAACTCCCGCCCTTGGTGGGAGTTATTATTTTGTCGTAACACCGGAGCTGACATGAAAACCAAACTTAACGAACTGCTTGAATTCCCTACGCCATTTACTTACAAAGTAATGGGGCAGGCGTTGCCGGAGCTGGTTGATCAGGTGGTGGAAGTGGTACAGCGCCATGCGCCTGGTGATTACTCGCCGTCAGTAAAACCGAGCAGCAAAGGTAACTACCACTCGGTCTCCATCACCATCAACGCCACCCACATTGAACAAGTGGAAACGCTGTACGAAGAGTTAGGCAATATCGATATCGTTCGGATGGTGCTGTAACCTTTTCCCTGACCCGGCCGCCGTGCCGGGTCTTCTCATTCCCTTCTGCACGGCTGTGATATACTCCCCAACCTGAATTCTCTCTTCCCGGCGGAGATGTTGTTTTGCAGCACAATAAAATTCTTATCCGGCAGCTAGGCCTGCAACCTTACGAACCCGTCTCGCAGGCGATGCATGAATTTACCGACGCCCGTGATGAAGATACCCTCGACGAGATCTGGCTGGTGGAACATCACCCCGTATTCACCCAGGGTCAGGCCGGCAAAGCGGAACACGTGCTGGTGCCCGGCGATATTCCGGTGATCCAGAGCGATCGCGGCGGCCAGGTCACCTATCACGGTCCGGGACAGCAGGTGATGTACGTCCTGTTGGACCTCAAGCGCCGTAAACTGGGCGTGCGGGAGCTGGTGACGCTACTGGAGCAAACGGTCGTCAATACCCTGGCTGAATATAGTATCGAGTCGCACCCCCGCGCCGACGCCCCTGGCGTCTATGTCGGCGAACGCAAAATCTGCTCTCTGGGATTGCGGATCCGTAAAGGTTGTTCTTTCCACGGTCTGGCGCTTAATATCGCCATGGATCTCACACCGTTTTTGCGTATCAACCCCTGCGGCTATGCCGGTATGGAGATGACGCAAATGCGCCAGTGGCAGCCGGCAGCCTCCCCGGAGACGGTCGCTCCGCGACTGGTCGCCAATCTGCTGGCGCTGCTAAATCATCCACCACACGAATATCTTCCCCGGGATTAAGCGGCAGGCCAACGTCCCGCTGTCAGCGGGGCGCTAAACGAGTAACACGTTATTTTTGCAATCAATTGTCACGCACGGCAACGCGGTGGGCCGCTATACTTGGCCTATCATTCCCAACCGGACTCATCGCGTGCCAGAGAATACGCCTCCGTCAGAATCTCCTGACAGACAGGATGAACGTTACGATCGTCAAATGTTTCGCATCCTGCGTAATATTGACCTCAATCTGTTGACGATCTTTGAAGCGGTATACGTACATAAAGGTATCGTCAACGCCGCGAAGATACTCAATATCACACCCTCGGCGATTAGCCAGTCAATTAACAAACTGCGGGCGTTGTTCCCCGATCCGCTATTTATCCGCAAAGGACAGGGCGTCACCCCCACCGCCTATGCCACCCATCTTCATCAATACATCAGCCGCGGCATGGAAGCTTTCCTCAGCGCGCTGGATATCACCGGTAGCCCGCACCAGCAGCGGGTGATCACTATCGCCACTACGCCAGCGATGGGAGCGCTGCTGATGCCTGGCCTGGCCAGCGCGCTGAAGCCGACCTTTCCGCAGATCCTGTTGCACAATATCGCCATCGTCGACGCCGCGCGGCAGCTTGACCAGCGCCAGGTGGATCTGCTCATTGATACCCACCTGCACAGCGGCCAGGCGATAAGCCATCATGTGCTGTATCAGGATCGGGTACAGATGTACTGCCGCGCAGGGCATCCCGCGCTGGACGGTCCGCAGGATGAAACGACCCTCGCGGAGTACGAATTTGCGCTGCTGCTGCCGGAAGGCCAGCGCTACCCCACCCTCCATCGCCGACTACAGGAAGAGATGGGCGAGCGCCGCTGCGGCTTTAGCACCTTTAACCTGATGACCCAGGCGGCGATGATCGCCGGGAGCGATATGCTAGGTCTGACCACCGAACGCCTGTTCGCCATGGTGTCCCGTCTCTGGCCGCTGCAGACCCTGGATTTCCCTTCCCTCGGTGGAGAGCAGATTGACGTTGCGCTGCACTTTAATAAGCTGAGCGGGAAAGAGCCATTGCTGAAAGAGATCATCGAGACGGTGATCCGCTCGTTTAAGGCGTAGCGCACGGAAGGGAAAAGGATAAAACAACAACTATTTTACAATTTGCCGGGCAGGCAGGCTGCTTTCTGCCCCTTTTCAATGGTATACTGCCTGCTCTTGATTCAAAAATAGTTGATAATTGCAACATTTCATTGAATTAATTCGCTTTCCTTCGTGACTCGCAACTGGAACACGCACGCTATGAGTAAACCCATTGTGATGGAACGCGGTGTTAAGTACCGCGACGCCGATAAAATGGCCCTTATCCCGGTGAAAAACGTGGCAACTGAGCGTGAAGCTCTGCTCAGAAAACCGGAATGGATGAAAATCAAACTTCCGGCAGACTCGTCCCGTATCCAGGGAATCAAAGCAGCGATGCGTAAGAACGGCCTGCACTCTGTGTGCGAAGAGGCCTCCTGCCCGAACCTTGCAGAATGCTTCAACCACGGTACCGCGACCTTTATGATCCTCGGCGCGATCTGTACCCGCCGTTGCCCGTTCTGCGACGTCGCGCATGGACGCCCGGTCGCGCCAGATGCAAACGAGCCACAAAAGCTGGCGCAAACTATCGCCGATATGGGTCTGCGCTATGTCGTAGTCACCTCGGTAGACCGTGACGACCTGCGTGATGGCGGCGCACAGCATTTTGCCGACTGCATCAGCGCCATTCGCGAGAAAAACCCGTCGATTAAGATCGAAACGCTGGTTCCGGATTTCCGCGGCCGCATGGATCGCGCACTTGATATTCTGACGGTGACCCCGCCGGATGTCTTCAACCATAACCTCGAAAACGTGCCCCGTCTTTATCGTCAGGTACGTCCGGGCGCGGATTACAACTGGTCGCTGAAGCTGCTGGAGCGTTTTAAAGAAGCGCACCCGGAGATCCCGACGAAATCCGGCCTGATGGTAGGTCTGGGCGAAACCAACGACGAGATCATCGAAGTGATGCGCGACCTGCGTCGCCATGGCGTCACCATGCTGACGTTAGGCCAGTATCTGCAGCCGAGCCGTCACCACCTGCCGGTGCAGCGCTACGTCAGCCCGGAAGAGTTTGAAGAGATGAAAGCGGAAGCGATGGCGATGGGCTTCACCCACGCCGCCTGCGGTCCCTTCGTCCGCTCTTCCTATCATGCCGACCTGCAGGCTAAAGGGATGGAAGTTAAATAACCCACCACTTCCGCCGCTGCGCGCCTTTTCGGCGCAGCGGCTCTCTCCGCTTCATCCGTTTCGCCTGTCCGTAACAGTTAGTTGCATCTTTTCTCCGCGGCGTCGACAAAAACGACAAAGGCCGCAACGATAAACGTCGCGGCCTCTTCGCCGTACCGCCAGCATCCCGTCAGGAGACGCAGCCGGAGAATTACTCTTTATGAGAGAGCTTCTGCGCCGGCGCTTCTTCTTCTGCGGTGGTTTTCTTCGCGCTATCGTCATCTTCGTTCATGGCTTTTTTAAAGCCCTTGATAGCCGACCCCAGGTCGCCGCCCAGCGTACGTAATTTCTTGGTACCAAACACTAAGATAATCAGTGCTGCGACTACCAGCAGTTTGGTAATACTAATCTCACCCATAGCTAACCTTCTTCTCTATACAAGCTGCGAATACGCCATCATACACGCATTTATCCGTCCTATTGTAATCCACCTGTGCGTGGGCTGCGTGTTTCGGCCCATAGCCTCCCCTCCGGGAGTGAGCGCTGAGATGTCCATCCTGACGTGCACAGCGAATTATTGGGATAAACAATACGGGTATTTGACGCGCGGACACAATAGCAATCTGTAACAAGGTGAATCAAGCCTTGTTTAAAAAAACGTCATAATAATTGCGGTGGCGCAAATCGTCGGTTCCGTAGCACTGGCAAACGCTCGCGAACGCGCGCAAGGTCATCCGCTGAGAGATCGGCAAAGATCAGCTGCGGCTCGCTCCCGGCCCCCGCCAGAGTGGTCCCCAGCGGATCGACGATGCGGCTCAGCCCGATATTGCGCGTTCCGCATTCGCCTGCCGCCACGATATAGCAGGTAGTATCGAGAGCGCGTGCCGCCAGCAGCGTCGCCCAGTGATGCTCTTTCTGCGGCCCTTTCACCCATGCAGCGGGCAGCACCAGCAGCTGTGCCCCATTCAGGGCCAACGAAAGCGCCAGTTCCGGAAAGCGAAGATCGTAGCAGGTCATCAGGCCAACGCGTAATCCCGCCACCTCAATCACCGGCGGGATCTGCTGACCGGGATCCACCCGCCGGGACTCCTGCATCGCGAAGGCGTCATATAGATGAAGTTTATGATAATGGGCGATCACTGCGCCTTCCCGCAATACCACCAACGTGTTGGTCGCTCTCCCCTCCCCTGACGGCACATGGAGCGTCAGGACCGTGGTCAGGCTATTACGCCTGCTCTCGGCCAACAGCGGCTGCAAAAATGCGCCATCCAGCGGCTGGGCCGATTTAACTGACAGATCCGGGTCGTTGTCATCCCGCGCCAGCAACGCCTCCGGCAGCACCAGCAGCGCCGCCCCTTCTCGCTCCGCCTGCTGCATCATCGCCACACAGGTTTGCGCATTCGTCCGCCATACTGGCGTGACGGCAAATTGTCCTGCCGCTACCCGCATGTTCTTCTCCCGTCAGGTTATGGATAGCCAATCGCGCCCGATGCGCGCTACACTTGACACTCTCTTACATCAAATAGCAGGAAACGACCGTGTTTCAACTTCTTTGCGCCGTTTTTATTGGCGGCGGCACCGGCAGCGTATTGCGCTGGTGGCTCGGCATGAAGCTCAATCCTGTGCACCATGCTATCCCGATTGGGACTCTAACGGCCAACCTGTTAGGCGCCTTTGTGATTGGCGCCGGGCTGGCGTGGTTTAATCGTCTGACCGGTATTGACCCGATGTGGAAACTGCTGATTACCACCGGTTTCTGCGGCGGCCTGACCACGTTCTCCACCTTTTCTGCGGAAGTGGTGTTTCTCCTGCAGCAGGGCCGGGTAAGCTGGGCGCTGCTCAACGTCGCGGTGAATTTGCTGGGTTCGTTTGCGATGACGGCGCTCGCCTTCTGGCTTTTCTCGCAGGCGGCCAGCCGCTAAAAGCGAAGGAGACAGGCAAAAAAAAACCCGCTTATTAGCGGGTTTTTATATTCTACTGACGCGTTGCTTACAGAGCGATGACGTTTGCAGCAGAAGGGCCTTTGGCACCGTTAGTGATTTCGAACTCTACGCGCTGACCTTCAGCCAGAGTTTTGAAACCGTTGGACTGGATTGCAGAGAAGTGTACGAATACATCTTTGCTGCCATCTTCCGGAGTAATGAAACCGAATCCTTTGGACTCATTAAACCACTTAACGTTACCTTTAATCTTAGACATCAAAATTACCTTTATATGAAAAATCGACACTAATGCTGTGTCGGGTATCAGTACACCAATTGTGGTACCTTTTGTCCAGTGCAACTTTGCTAAAAAGTGATAAAAGTCGCTATCTTTTTTAGTGGGTAACGCTTTAGTCCTTGTTTTTGCACAAGACCTTCCGCTTATCTCATTTATTGCTAAGACTTAGCGAATTAAAACTGGATGCGCGCCCAGGCGAAGTAAACGTTACCGTTATTGTAGGTGCCGGGAATATAGGTCATCTGGAAAGTTGCCGGACCGTAACCTATTGACGCCAATGGCAAGATCACCGGGATCGGGATGTAGTTCCAGTTATCGCGCGCCGTGACGCCGAGGGTATAGCCAAGGCCGAGGTGGAAATTCTGGTCCGTCAGCGGGCGCCAGGTTTTCTCCCAGCCGTAGCCGCCGATGGGCTCCCACTTATTAAAAGAGTCTTTAAACGCCATCAGGTACAGGCCATGCCAGTTCCCTTTCTCATCCCAGCGCGAGACGCCGAAACCTGCCCCCCACGGACGTTCGTTATACTTATCGGTTTTTTCCTTGTCATAGGCAAAGCGCGCATGCCAGGTGATGGCTGGAACGTACAAATCATAGTGCTCCGGCTCATTCCAGGTCTGCGCTACGTTATTACTTAAGGTATGGTAACCTTCGCTAAGGGTCGATGAAAACGACGCGCTGGCGTTTCCGGACACCAATAACCATCCTAAAAAACCAAGAGAAAACAATGAAAAACGACGTAACATCAACACTTTTCTATTACCACTTTGATTTAAAAGCCACCTAAAATAGCAAAGATAATCTCAATACAGGTTGAACGAAATAAGGCAAACTCCTGATTTTCGCCCGCTGTCCATCAGAACGGCTTAACTATCCATCTGGTGATTATATCCAGGCGTGACGGGGGACGTGTAGTTCTTATCGCTTTATTGATTTGCATCAGCGAGTTTTGTCCGTTTTTTCGGCACATTCGCACATTAAAATTTGGTGTGGTGCTTTTTATCTACATATTCTTTGGGTTTAGGGGTAATAAATGCTGACGTTTATTGAGATCCTGATAGGGATCGTGGTCATTGTGGGCGTAGCCCGCTATATCATTAAAGGCTACTCGGCCACCGGGGTGCTGTTCGTCGGAGGCTTAATCTTACTGATCGTCAGCGCCCTGCTGGGACATAAAGTGTTACCGGGTAATACCGCGAGCACCGGCTATTCCGCTACCGATATTATTGAATACATTAAGATTCTACTCATGAGCCGCGGCGGCGATTTGGGTATGATGATCATGATGCTATGCGGCTTCGCCACCTATATGACCCATATTGGCGCTAATGATATGGTGGTCAAATTAGCGTCGAAGCCGTTGCGCTATATTAATTCGCCCTATCTGCTGATGATTGCCGCCTATTTTGTCGCCTGCCTGATGTCGCTGGCCGTCTCCTCCGCGACCGGCCTTGGCGTACTGCTGATGGCGACGCTGTTCCCGGTAATGGTGAATGTCGGTATCAGCCGCGGGGCCGCCGCCGCCATCTGCGCCTCACCGGCGGCGATTATCCTCTCGCCAACCTCGGGTGACGTCGTCCTGGCTGCCAAAGCCGCTGAAATGCCGCTGATCGACTTTGCTTTTAAAACCACGCTGCCGATCTCCATCGCGGCTATTATCTGCATGGCGATCGCCCACTTTTTCTGGCAGCGCTATCTGGATAAAAAAGAGCACATTTCTCACGAGATGCTCGATGTCAACGACATCACCACCACCGCCCCGGCGCTGTATGCCATTCTGCCGTTTACCCCGATCATCGGCGTGCTGATCTTTGAGGGTAAATGGGGGCCGGAGCTGCACATTATCACCATCCTCGTTGGCTGCATACTGCTGGCGGCGATCCTCGAGTTCCTGCGCGGTTTCAACACCAAAAACGTCTTTAGCGGGCTGGAAGTCGCCTACCGTGGAATGGCCGACGCCTTCGCCGGCGTAGTGATGCTGTTGGTTGCCGCCGGCGTCTTTGCCCAGGGGTTAAGCACTATCGGCTTTATCAACGGTCTGATCTCAATCGCCACCTCCTTCGGCTCGGCCAGTATTATTCTGATGCTGGTGCTGGTGATCCTGACCATGCTGGCGGCGATGACCACCGGTTCCGGTAATGCCCCGTTCTACGCCTTCGTTGAGATGATCCCCAAGCTGGCGCACTCCTCCGGCATCAATCCGGCCTACCTGTCGATTCCGATGCTGCAGGCTTCTAACCTCGGCCGCACGATATCGCCCGTCTCCGGGGTGGTGGTCGCCGTTGCCGGGATGGCGAAGATTTCCCCATTCGAAGTGGTCAAGCGCACCTCAGTGCCGGTGCTCGTTGGCCTGCTGGTGGTGATCGTTGCTACTGAAATCCTGGTGCCCGGCAGCGCGCTCCACTAATGGTCTAACCACGCGAAAAGGCGCCAGCGGGCGCCTTTTTTATGCTTTAATAACTCCCCGTTATCTTTTGCCATCCATAATCAGGAATAAAAATGTTCAGGAAGGATTTCGCCGCGATTGCCCTTGTGCTTACCGCCACTCAGGCCGGTGCTGAACCGCTCACCGCGACGCGATACGCTGATTTTGACCGCTACGTCCTTGCCCTCTCCTGGCAAACCGGATTCTGTCAGAGCATGTATGACCGCAATCGCAACGAACCGGAAGAGTGTCGCCTGCAGCAGGACACCGCGAATAAAGCCGACTTTCTGACCGTGCATGGCCTGTGGCCCGGGCTGCCAAAGTCCATTGCCACGCGCGGAGTGGATGAACGTCGCTGGATGCGCTACGGCTGCGCCACGCGTCCGGTGCCCAACATGCCGGAGGTAAAAGCGAACCGCAAATGCCAGGCGGCGGAGACCGGACTGTCGTTGGAGATGGCCAATAAACTTAATAATGTGATGCCGGGATCGGGCGGCACCTCCTGTCTGGAACGCTACGAATATGCCAAACATGGCGTCTGCTTCGGCTTCGATCCCGACAGCTACTTTGGCGCCATGGTGCGACTAAACGGTGAAATTAAGCGCAGCCCGGTGGGGGATTTTCTCGCGAAGCACTATGGCCAAACGGTCAGCCGCGCCGACTTCGACGCCGCCGTGGCCCGCGCCTGGGGTCCGCAGAGCGTGAAGGCGTTTAAGCTAACCTGCAACGGTAATCCGGCCTATCTGACGGAGATGCAAATCTCGCTCAACGCCGCGACCATCAACGCCCCGCTGGCCACTTCCGCTTTTCTGCCCCAGCCTCACCCGGGTAACTGCGGCGCACAGTTTATCCTCGATAAGGTTGGCCACTAGCGCAAAGCGGGATGCTGATTGGAAAACACCGTCCGCCGGATGGTGTTGCACGCTGAATGTGCGTTTCATCACTTCAAACTGCCGGCAACTCTCAGTATGATGGTAGGACCTTAACCCTTGCCCCTTTCGGCGAGGGTTTTCTTTTACGGACAGGTTCCTGGATAACATGGAGTATGCAATGACCAGACCCGCAATCATCATTAATGAACTGGATGCCGAACGTATCGACAGGCTGCTGGAGCAGCCGGCTTTCGCCAACTCACCGGTTGCCGATGCCCTGAATGAGGAACTCGACCGCGCGCAAATGCTGGCCCCGGAAGCGATGCCGCATGATGTCGTCACCATGAATAGCAGGGTAAAATTCCGCGATTTAACCAGCGGCGAAGAGCGCGTGCGGACGCTGGTGTTTCCGTCACAGGTGACCGACAGCGCCAGCCAGCTCTCCGTCCTCGCGCCGGTGGGCGCCGCGCTGCTGGGCCTGAAAGTCGGCAGCACCATTCACTGGGAGCTGCCGGGCGGCGCATCGACGCACCTGGAAGTGCTGGAGCTATTGTACCAGCCGGAAGCCGCTGGCGAATTCCACCGCTAATCCCGCTGCCTGAGGCGTTTCGCGCTTTATTCAGAGGATGTCCGCACATCCTCTTTCTGCTGTTTTCCCGCCGCTTACCCTTTTTTACGCTTTGCGCCTGCCTGGCTGACAGTTTTGCGACCTGAATGACACAATATCCGCATATAATATGTTGATATAGACGCAAACGAACAAGGAGGATTGCATATGTATAAGACTATCATTATGCCGGTTGATGTCTTTGAGATGGCGCTGAGCGATAAAGCCGTCCGGCACGCGGAGTTTCTGGCCCAGCAGGACGGAGTGATCCATCTGCTCCACGTCTTACCGGGTTCCGCGAGCTTTACCATGAGCCGTTTTACCGCCGACCTGCGGCGGTTTGAGGAACATCTGCAGCATGAGGCGGAGACTCGCCTGCAGACGATGGTCAGCCACTTCAGCATTGACCCGTCTCGTATCAAGCTACATGTCCGTTTTGGCAGCGTGCGCGATATGGTCAACGAGCTGGCCAGCGAAATTAACGCCGACGTGGTAGTTATTGGCTCACGCAATCCCTCCATCAGTACCCACCTGCTCGGCTCCAATGCCTCGAGCGTGATCCGCCATGCCCATATCCCGGTAATGGTCGTCAGGTAAGAATGACGAAAAGAGTATAAAAAAAGAGGCTACCCCTGGGTAGCCTCTTTGTTATGCAGGTCTATTGTCTGACTTGTTATGCGGTTTTCGTGCGGATCAGGTAGTCGAAAGCGCTCAGCGACGCTTTTGCCCCTTCCCCTGCCGCGATAATAATCTGTTTGTACGGCACGGTGGTGCAATCGCCCGCGGCGAACACGCCTTTGACGTTGGTTTCGCACTTCGCATCGATGATGATCTCGCCCATGCGGTTGCGCTCAACGGCGCCTTCCAGCCAGGTGGTGTTAGGCAGCAGGCCAATCTGGACGAAGATCCCCGCCAGCGCGACATGATGCTCATCGCCGCTCACCCGGTCACGATACTGCAGACCGGTGACTTTGCTGCCATCGCCTTTCACTTCCGTGGTCTGCGCATTAAGAATGATGTCGACATTCTTCAGGCTGCGGACTTTATCCTGCAACACCTGGTCGGCTTTCATCTCTGGGGCAAACTCCAGCAGGGTTACGTGCTCTACGACGCCCGCCAGGTCAATGGCGGCTTCCACGCCGGAGTTCCCGCCGCCGATTACCGCTACGCGTTTGCCCTTAAACAGCGGACCATCGCAGTGAGGGCAGTAGGTCACGCCCTTGGTGCGATACTGATCTTCGCCCGGCACGTTCATATTGCGCCATTTCGCCCCGGTGGCGATGATGACGCTACGCGCCTTGAGCACCGCGCCGGAGGCGGTTTCGATCTGATGCAGGCCGCCCTCTGTCGCCGCCGGCGTCAGTTTGGNNCAGTTTGGTCGCACTCTGGGAGTCGATCACGTCGACGTTATAGTCATTGACGTGCGCTTTCAGCGCGCCTGCCAGCTTCTGGCCTTCGGTTTTCGGCACCGAAATATAGTTTTCGATATCCACGGTATCCAGCACCTGACCGCCGAAGCGTTCGCCCATCAGGCCGGTACGAATCCCTTTACGTGCAGAGTAGACCGCCGCCGCCGCGCCGGACGGGCCGGAGCCAACGATCAGTACATCGTAAGCGTCACGCTGATTCAGCTCTTCCGCTGCGCGTTTTTCCGCACCGGTATCCACTTTGGCGACGATTTCAGTCAGCGTCATCCGTCCCTGACCAAACTCCTGACCGTTCATGAACACCGCTGGCACGCCCATGACGTTACGCTCGGTGATCTCATTCTGGAAGGTCCCGCCGTCAATCGCCGTGTGTTTGATGCGCGGGTTGAGCACCGCCATCAGGTTCAGGGCCTGGACCACGTCCGGGCAGTTATGACAGGAGAGCGAATAGTAGGTTTCGAATTCGAAATCGCCATCAATATCGCGGATCTGCTCCAGCAGCGACTGGGCCTCTTTCGACGGATGACCGCCGGTCCACAGCAGCGCCAGCACCAGCGAGGTAAACTCGTGGCCCAGCGGCGAGCCCGCAAAACGCGGCCCCTGGTCGGAACCTGGGTTAGTAATCAGGAACGAGGGCTTACGTACCGCGAGCGTGTTGTCTTCTTTAAAGGTGACTTTGTCTGACAGTTCAGCGATTTCAGCCAACAGTTCCTTGATTTCTGCCGATTTAGCGCTGTCATCCAGCGTGGCAATCAGCTCAACAGGCTTGGTCAGCTTCTCAAGGTAGGCCTTGAGCTGGGTTTTCATGTTGGTGTCGAGCATTGTTATCTCCTGGGCTTAAAACATCATCATGCAAGCGGCCTCGTCAGGCTGCCTGAATGCGCTTGCATCATGGTGTTGGAATAAAATGGGCGCGAAAGCGCCCATTGATTGCCGGGTGGCACGCCGTTTACCCGGCCTACGATGTTGTAGGCCCGTGCAAGCGTAGCGCCGCCGGGCACAAACAGACTTAAATCTTACCAACCAGATCTAAAGAAGGAGCCAGCGTCGCTTCGCCTTCTTTCCATTTCGCCGGGCAGACTTCGCCTGGGTGAGAAGCAACGTACTGCGCCGCTTTGATTTTACGCAGCAGGTCAGACGCATCACGGCCGATACCTTCAGCGGTAACTTCGATCGCCTGGATGATACCCTGCGGGTCAACGACGAAGGTAGCGCGGTCAGCCAGACCTTCATCTTCACGCATGTTGTCGAAGTTACGGGTCAGGGCGCCAGTCGGGTCGCCGATCATCGCATATTTGATTTTGGCGATGGTTTCAGAGCTGCTGTGCCACGCTTTGTGGGTGAAGTGGGTATCGGTAGACACAGAGTAAACGTCTACGCCCAGCTTCTGCAGTTCTTCGTAATGGTCAGCCACGTCGCCCAGTTCGGTCGGGCAGACGAAGGTGAAGTCAGCCGGATAGAAGAAGAAGACGCTCCAGCGGCCTTCGGTGTCTTTCTCGGTGACTTCGATGAATTCACCATTTTTGAATGCCTGGTTTTTGAACGGTTTGATTTTGGTGTTAATTAAGGACATCTATACTTCCTCCGTGTTTTCGTTGAGGTCTAAGTTAACGAATTTTTCCTGACCCGACCAATGCGTTTACATTATCGAATCAATAAGCGTTATCTAACAACCGGAACAAGACAACTCTGTGAACCTGTCGACGCGTTCAGCGCTAATCGCTGTTTTTCGCATCATTTGCCGCGACAAAAGTAAAAAGGCCACCTTTTCAGGCGGCCCCGTTACCTGAAATACCCGAGGGTAGGTTCAGCGCCAGTCAGACTGGCTATGTGTTGCGCTCTACATTACCTTAATGTAACAGCATCCAGGATTACATCACCCACGCCAGCAAAGGGCAATCCGTCATTCTGCTGATCTTGCCTATGACTGTGATAGGTTCGACAATCGTTTTGCCCTTTCCTGCTGATTTTACAAGGAATACTTATGTTAAAGCGTCTGCTGTTACTCAGCCTTTTGCCGTTATGCAGCCATGCGGAGGAACTCCCCGCTCCGGTAAAAGCGATTGAAAAACAGGGCATTACCATTATAAAGCCCTTTGAGGCGCCGGGGGGAATGAAAGGCTGGCTGGGCAAATACCAGGACATGGGGGTCGCCATCTACCTAACGCCGGATGGTAAACACGCGATCTCCGGCTATATGTATGATGAGAACGGCAGCAACCTCAGCGAGCAGCTGTTTCAGAAAGAACTCTATACCCCGGCGGGACAAGAGATGTGGAAGAAGATGGCCAGCGCACACTGGCTGCAGGATGGTCGCAAGGACGCCCCTATCGTGCTGTATGTCTTTGCCGATCCCTTCTGTCCCTACTGCAAGCAGTTCTGGCAGCAATCCCGCCCCTGGGTAGAGGCCGGTAAAGTGCAGATCCGCACTCTGCTGGTGGGGGTGATTAAGCCGGAGAGCCCGGCCACCGCCGCGGCGATTCTCGCCAGCAGCGATCCGGCGAAAACCTGGCATGATTACGAGCAATCGAATGGGAAAATGGCTCTGACGATCCCGAAAGCAATTCCGCCGGAGAAAATGAAAATGCTCAACGTCAACCAGCAGCTGATGGACGATCTGGGAGCCAACGTGACGCCGGCGATTTATTATATGAATAAAGATAATATGCTGCAGCAGGTGGTCGGCCTACCGGATAAAGAGAAACTGCATATTATGATGGGTGAAAAAGAGTAATTCCATCCCGCAATGGCGCCTGGCGGAAGCGACCGCTGGCGCCACCGTCGACGATAAGATATATTAAGCAGAACTTAACTGTATTTGCCAATAATTAAATTCACACCGCAAATATTAAGCCACAAAACATTATCATTAAGAATATTATAATCCGCACCGGTAATAAACAGGACTGCATTAATGGCAAATCTTTACGATCTGAAAAAGTTCGATTTGAATTTATTGGTTATTTTCGAATGTATCTATCAACATTTGAGTATCAGCAAAGCGGCGGCGATGTTATTTATCACCCCCTCAGCGGTGAGTCAGTCGTTGCAGCGTCTGCGCCAGCAGTTAAACGATCCGCTATTTGTTCGTGTTGGCAAAGGAATGACGCCCACCACCGCCTGCGTCAATCTTCATTATCATCTACAGCAAAATCTGGAGCAACTGGAAAAAACCATCAATCTTAATAATCGCTCAGAACTGCGTAAACGTATTGTGATATATGGCCCCCCGCTGTTCTGTTCAGTCAATAGCCACGTTATGATTAACCAGCTCTGTCATCAGGCGAACTTGCAAATTGAGCACCATAACCTGACCACCACCGAATCGGCTGAGGAGCTGCTGGCGTATCGCCAGGCGGACCTGGTGTTCACCCGCATGCCCATTACCAACCGCGCCACGATCTGTCAGCCCTATCAGACGGTGCAGACGCTGGCGGTTTGCCGGGCGGGCCATCCGCGACGCGAAACGCTTACCTCGGTAGAGTCACTGGCGCAGGAGTTTTTCACTCACTATATTACCAACGATCCCGTTATTCAGCGCGTGCAGCAAAGCAGCATCGCCTGGCTGAATCCGCGCAATATTGCCTTTCGCAGCGACTCTTTTATGACCATTCTTAACATGATTAATAAAACCGACTTAATTGGCTTTTTGCCTTCCTATTTATATGACTTTATCTCACCCACTATGCAGCTTCACGCCATCAACATAGATAATCTTTTTCCGGATATCACGATCTACATTAATTACCACCATGCATCTTCGCAAAATCATTTTTTAACTGAATTAATCACCATATTAATGAATGATCGAGAGGCATCACGGCCCAAATTTAATCACAGCGAATAACGCCCTTCTGTCCCCCCCCTGCCAGAAACAATAATCGACCATTAATTTCCTACCCCTCATCGTTTATACTGAGCTAACGGGAATTTTCTACTATTAAAGGATTAATGGTCATGTCGTTTATTAAATATCCCTTACCGGAATCGGTGCTGCAGGCAACTGAGCAGCGGATCCAGTGGGTCATGGATAATTTTTCGCGCATCTGTGTCTCTTTTTCCGGGGGAAAAGACTCCACCGTTATGCTGCATTTAACCGCCCAGGCGGCGCGGTTACAGGGGAAAAAAATCTGCGTGTTGTTTATTGACTGGGAAGCGCAGTTCTCCTGCACCATCGCCCACTGTGAAAAACTGCGTGCGCTGTATGCGGATGTCATCGAAACCTTTTACTGGGTCGCCCTGCCGCTCACCACCCAAAATGCCCTGACGCAGTATAAGCCGCAATGGCAATGCTGGGAGCCCGGAACCGAGTGGGTACGCCAGCCGCCGCCCTGGGCCATTACCCACCCGGGCTATTTTTCATTTTATCAACCCGGAATGAGCTTTGAAGCCTTCGTCAGCCACTTCGCCGAGTGGTTTTCGCAGCGTCGTCCCGCCGCCGTGCTGGTGGGCATTCGCGCCGACGAATCGCTAAATCGCTTTATGACGATTTCTTCACAGCGTAAACAGCGCTTCGCCGACGATAAACCATGGACCACTTCAGCGCCGGGCGGCCATGCCTGGTACATCTACCCGCTCTATGACTGGAAAACCGCCGATATCTGGACCTGGTTTGCCAAAAGCGGCGAGCCCTATAACCCGTTGTACGATCTGATGTATCAGGCCGGGGTGCCGCTGCGCTATATGCGCATTTGCGAACCGTTTGGTCCCGAGCAGCGCCAGGGGCTGTGGCTGTATCACGTGCTGGAACCTGAGCGCTGGGCCGCGATGTGCCAGCGAGTGAGCGGCGCGCACAGCGGCGGGGTCTATGCCGGGCATGATAACCAGTTCTACGGTCATCGGAAAATCGACAAGCCCGACCACCTGACGTGGAAAAGCTACGCCCTGTTCCTGCTCGACAGCATGCCGGAAACCACCGCCGAGCACTACCGCAATAAAATCGCCGTCTACCTGCGCTGGTACCAGAAAAAAGGTATGGAGGATATTCCGGATACCCAACCTGCGGACATTGGCACCAAAGATATCCCATCCTGGCGGCGAGTCTGCAAAGTACTGCTCAATAACGATTACTGGTGCCGTCAGCTTTCGTTTAGCCCAACCAAAAGCAGCCACTATCAGCGCTACCGTAAACGCATGGAAAAACATCGCCAACAATGGGGGATATTATGCAACAACAACTGACGCAGGCGCTGGAAGCTTACCTGCAAAAGCTGGATGACGAGGCGCGCATTGAGGCTATCAACGCGTTTCGCCAGGTGCTCCACCACTACAGCCCCTTCCGCTCGCAGCCCGTCGATTGCGTGCTGTGGGTCAAACAGGAGCTGGTCGCCCCCAACGATTACAACCCGAATAACGTGGCGCCGCCGGAGAAGCGTCTGCTGCAAACGTCGCTGGAGGCCGACGGCTTTACCCAGCCGGTCGTCGTCATCCAGCAACGCCCACAGGCGTATACGATTGTCGATGGTTTTCACCGCCATGAGCTGGCCTGCAGCAAAGCCGCGCTGAAAAAAACGCTGAAAGGCTATTTGCCGGTGACCTGCCTGACGAGTGAAGCTGCCTCGCGTGACGGGCTGATGGCAGCGACCATACGCCATAACCGGGCGCGCGGTCGCCACCAAATCCACGCCATGTCAGAGATCGTCCGCGAGCTGACCCAGCTCGGCTGGACGCCGCAGAAAATCGGCAAAGAGCTGGGGATGGATGCCGATGAAGTGCTGCGTCTGAAGCAAATTAGCGGCCTGACAGAGATGTTCGCCGGCCGCCAGTTCTCCCAGGCGTGGACGATTAAGTAACTACAGCTGGCACAAACGCGTCGCCGCAGCCAGCAGAGTCGCCGGCTGTTTGGCGAAGCACAAGCGGATCAGCTTGTGCGGGAACGGATCGGCGCAGAAGACGGAGAGCGGGATCGCCGCTACCCCGACTTCGGTCGTCAGCCAGCGGCAGAAGCTGACATCGTCTAGATCGGAGATGGCGCTGTAGTCCGCCAGCAGGAAATAGGTCCCTTCACAGGGCAGGATTTCCAGCCGGCTTGGGCGCAGCGCTTCAATAAACAGATCGCGACGTTCCCGATAAAACGCCGGCAGCTCACAATAATGCTCCCGCGCTTCGCGCAGCATGTCGGCGATCGCCAGCTGCGCCGGGGTATTCACCGAGAAGGTCAGATACTGATGCACCTTGCGCAGTTCGGCGCTGATGGCCGCCGGGGCCACGCAGTAGCCGACCTTCCAGCCGGTCATATGAAAGGTTTTGCCAAACGAAGAGACCGCCACCGCCCGCTCGCGCAGCTGTGGATGCGCCAGTACGCTGGCGTGGCCGCCCTCAGCAAAGCAGATATGCTCATAGACTTCATCGCTCAGGACATAGATCTCGCGTTCGGCGATCGCCTGCCACAGGGCGGCAAAATCCTCGCGCTGCCAGACGGTGGCCGAAGGGTTGTGCGGGGTGTTGAGGATCACCAGCCGGGTTTTCTCGCTCAGGGCGGCGGCAAATTGCCGCCAGTCGACGCGAAAATGCGGCGGCTGCAGCGCAATACGACGTAACTCGCCGCCGGCCAGCGCCACCGCGGGGGCGTAGCTGTCATAGCTGGGATCGAAACAGATCACCTCGTCGCCGCGGCGCACCAGGGCGGTGATCGCCGCATACAGGGCCTCCGTCGCGCCGGCGGTGACCGTGATCTCGCTGTTAACGTCGGGCTGGTAACCATACAGCTCCGCCGTCTTCCCGGCGATCGCCTCGCGCAGCGCCGGCACGCCGGTCATCGGGGCGTACTGATTCGCCCCCTGCGCCACGTGGTACGCCAGACGCTCCTGCAGATAGCGCGGGCCGTCAAAATCGGGAAAGCCCTGGGACAGGTTTATGGCCTGATGCTGCTGGGCCAGGGCGCTCATCTGGGTAAAAATCGTGGTGCCGAGCGCAGGAAGTTTACTCTCTGGAATCAAGGGGTTATTGTTCATTCTTTTTATACCGATTGTAATGCTGTTGTTGAAGCCACTATAACACGATGTTAATATTTGGCAATCAAGACGCTTAGACGTCTAAATGCTAATGTTATTCCACGCTACGCCCACTCTGGAGAAACCATGATCCGCGCCATCGTGACCGACATAGAAGGCACCACCAGCGATATCCGCTTCGTGCATAACGTGCTGTTCCCCTACGCCCGCGAACGACTGGCCGGCTTTGTGACCGCTCAGCAGCACGCTGAACCGGTCAAAACCATTCTCGACAACCTGCGCCGCGAAACAGACGCCCCCGCCGCCAGCACCGCCGACCTTATCACTACCCTCTTCACCTTTATGGATGAAGACCGTAAATCCACGGCGCTGAAGGCGCTGCAGGGGATCATCTGGCGCGACGGCTATCTCAACGGCGACTTTACCGGCCATCTCTACCCGGACGTACTGCCGGCGCTGGAGCAATGGAAAGCGCAGGGTATTGATCTGTATGTATATTCCTCAGGCTCGGTGGCTGCGCAGAAATTGTTATTTGGCTACAGCGATGAAGGTGATATTACTCATCTGTTCACGGGCTATTTCGATACCCTGGTAGGCGCCAAACGTGAGGTGCAGTCCTACCGTAACATTGCTGAACACCTGGGCCATGCCCCTGGCACCATCCTGTTCCTGTCGGATATCCATCAGGAACTTGATGCCGCCGAGGCCGCG
>NZ_JAGRQY010000199.1:0-38858 GCF_018223905.1 Klebsiella sp. 28 | reverse complement strand
CTGCTGGCGGAAACGGTACGCGTGGAATTACCCGGCGGTCGACTTGATATCGCCTGGAAAGGCCCGGGCCAGCCGCTGTTTATGACCGGCCCGGCGGCCCATGTCTATGATGGATTTATTCATTTATGAAACCAATCGGGGAAGAACAGCAGGAGGTTGCCAGCGCGTTGAACGATCGCGCAGTGGTGGACTATCTGTTGCAACATCCTGAATTTTTTATTCGTAATGCCGCCCAGGTCGAACATCTCCGCGTCCCGCATCCGGTACGCGGTACGATTTCGCTGGTGGAGTGGCACATGATGCGGGCGCGTAACCATATTCATGTGCTGGAAGAAAATATGTCGCTGCTGATGGAGCAGGCGGTCGCTAATGAAAGCCTGTTCCAGCGCCTGCTGCAGCTGCAAACGCGGCTGGCGGCGGCGGAGAGCCTTGACGATATGCTCAACCGCCTTCACCGCTGGGCACGCGAGCTGGGGCTGGCGGGCGCCACGGTGCGCCTGTTTCCTGACTGCTGGCGCCTCGGCGCGCCCTCGAAGTTTACCCATCTGGCATTAAACCGGCAGGCGTTTGAGCCGATCCGTATTCAACGTCTGGGCCAGGCGCGCCACTATCTTGGACCGCTGAACGGCCCGGAGCTGCTGGTGGTGCTGCCGGAGGCGAAGGCCATTGGGTCTGTGGCGATATCGCTGCTGGGGGGCGATAATGCCCCGGGGGTGATGCTCTTCAGCAGCCGCGATGCGCAGCATTATCAGCCAGGGCAGGGGACGCAGCTGTTGCAGGAGATTGCCCAGATGCTGCCCGGCCTGCTGGAGCGCTGGATTGAACGCGCATGACCGATTCTCCTCTCTTCTCCGCCGTCGCCCGCTTTCTTCGCCATCTTGGCGTTGAACGCCAGCTCAGCCCGATCACGTTACTGAATTACCAGCGACAGCTGGACGCGCTGATCGCCCTGGCGGATGAGGCGGGCCTGAAAAGCTGGTCGCAGTGCGATGCCGCTCAGGTGCGAAGCTTTGCGGTGCGTAGTCGCCGCGCGGGGTTAGGCCCGGCAAGCCTGGCGCTTCGCCTGTCGGCGCTGCGCAGTTTCTTCGACTGGCTGGTCGGCCAGGGCGAGCTCAGCGCCAATCCGGCGAAGGGGATTGCCGCGCCGAAAATTCCCCGCCACCTGCCAAAAAATATTGACGTCGATGACGTCAATCGACTGCTGGATATCGATCTCAACGATCCGCTGGCGGTGCGCGATCGGGCGATGCTGGAGGTGATGTACGGCGCGGGATTGCGTTTGTCCGAACTGGTCAACCTGGATATCAAACACCTCGATCTCGAAAGCGGTGAGGTCTGGGTGATGGGCAAAGGCAGCAAGGAGCGTCGTTTGCCGATCGGTCGCAACGCGGTGGCATGGATTGAGCACTGGCTGGATTTGCGCGGCCTGTTCGGTACCGATGACGACGCGCTGTTTTTGTCGAAGCTGGGCAAACGTATTTCGGCGCGCAACGTACAGAAGCGATTCGCCGAGTGGGGCATTAAGCAGGGGCTGAACAGCCATGTGCACCCGCACAAGCTGCGCCACTCCTTTGCCACCCATATGCTGGAGTCGAGCGGCGATCTGCGCGGCGTGCAGGAGCTGCTGGGGCATGCTAACCTCTCCACCACCCAAATCTATACCCATCTTGATTTTCAACACCTTGCCTCGGTGTACGATGCCGCGCATCCGCGCGCTAAACGGGGGAAATAATGCGTTTTTACCGACCTCTGGGCCAGATTTCCGCGCTGACGTTTGACCTGGACGATACCCTTTACGATAACCGCCCGGTGATTGACCGGACGATGCACGAGTCGCTGGCCTTTGTGCGCAGCTACCATCCTTCGCTCAGCCAGTTCGACGCCCATGAGCTTAATCAGCTGCGTCAGACGCTGCTGGCTGCTGAACCTGAGATTTATCATGACGTGACCGTCTGGCGCCACCGTGCGCTGGAGTTAGGTATGCGTAATGCCGGGCTCTCCGCCGAAGCGGCGAAAGCGGGGGCCGATGCGGCGATGGAACACTTCGCCCACTGGCGCAGCCGCGTCGATGTCCCGCAGGAAACGCACGATACGCTGGCGAAGCTGGCGAAGAAGTGGCCGCTGGTGGCGATTACCAATGGCAACGCCCGCCCGGAACTGTTCGGTCTGAGCGACTATTTCCGCTTCGTGCTGCGCGCCGGGCCGGATGGCCGCTCCAAGCCGTTTGCCGACATGTACCACCTTGCGGCGGAGCGTCTGAATGTGCCGCTCGGGCAGATTCTGCACGTCGGCGATGATCTGACCACCGACGTGGCCGGCGCTATTCGCTGTGGGATGCAGGCCTGCTGGATCAAACCGCAAGGCGCGGACCTGATGCACACCGCGGACAGCCGCCTGCTGCCGCATATTGAAATTTCACGGTTGGCATCTCTGACCTCGCTGATATAATCACCAGTCACTCTGTATATATTAACAGGGGTTCGTGGAACCCCTTCTCTTCCGGCGGTGCCAATGGACGTTTCTTACCTGCTCGACAGCCTTAATGACAAACAGCGTGAAGCCGTAGCGGCCTCGCGCACCAATATGCTGGTTCTGGCAGGGGCGGGCAGTGGTAAGACGCGCGTTCTGGTGCACCGTATCGCCTGGCTGCTGAGCGTGGAGAACTGTTCCCCGTATTCCATTATGGCGGTGACCTTTACCAACAAAGCGGCGGCGGAGATGCGTCACCGTATCGGCCAGCTGATGGGCACCACCCAGGGCGGCATGTGGGTGGGCACCTTCCACGGCCTGGCGCACCGTTTGCTGCGCGCGCACCATCTGGATGCCAACCTGCCGCAGGACTTTCAAATCCTCGACAGCGAAGACCAGCTGCGTCTGCTGAAGCGTCTGATTAAGGCGATGAACCTCGATGAGAAACAGTGGCCGCCGCGCCAGGCGATGTGGTACATCAACAGCCAGAAAGATGAAGGACTGCGCCCGCATCATATTCAGAGCTACGGCAACCCGGTCGAGCAGACCTGGCAGAAGGTCTATCAGGCCTATCAGGAAGCCTGCGACCGCGCCGGGCTGGTGGACTTCGCCGAGCTGCTGCTGCGCGCCCACGAGCTGTGGCTGAACAAACCGCATATCCTGCAGCACTACCGCGAGCGCTTCACCAATATCCTCGTCGATGAATTCCAGGATACCAACAACATTCAGTACGCCTGGATCCGCCTGCTGGCGGGCGATACCGGCAAGGTGATGATCGTCGGCGATGACGATCAGTCTATCTATGGCTGGCGCGGCGCGCAGGTCGAGAACATTCAGCGCTTCCTTAACGACTTCCCCGGCGCGGAAACTATTCGCCTGGAGCAGAACTATCGTTCAACCAGCAATATTCTTAGCGCTGCCAACGCCCTGATTGAAAACAACAACGGGCGCCTGGGCAAAAAGCTGTGGACCGACGGCGCCGACGGCGAGCCGATTTCGCTGTACTGCGCCTTCAACGATCTCGACGAAGCGCGCTTTGTGGTGAACCGAATTAAAACCTGGCAGGAGAACGGCGGCGCGCTGGAGCAATGCGCCATTCTCTATCGCAGTAACGCCCAGTCGCGTGTGCTGGAAGAGGCCCTCCTGCAGGCCAGCATGCCGTATCGTATCTACGGCGGCATGCGCTTCTTCGAGCGTCAGGAAATCAAAGACGCGCTCTCTTACCTGCGCCTTATCGCCAACCGCAACGACGACGCGGCCTTTGAGCGCGTAGTCAATACGCCGACCCGCGGCATTGGCGACCGCACGCTGGACGTGGTGCGCCAGACGTCGCGCGATCGCCAGCTGACGCTATGGCAGGCCAGTCGCGAGCTATTGAAAGAAAAAGCGCTGGCCGGTCGCGCCGCCAGCGCCCTGCAGCGCTTTATGGAGCTGATTGACGCGCTGGCGCAGGAGACCACCGATATGCCGCTGCACGTTCAGACCGATCGGGTGATTAAAGACTCCGGCCTGCGCGCGATGTACGAGCAGGAGAAAGGCGAGAAGGGCCAGACCCGTATTGAAAACTTAGAGGAGCTGGTGACGGCGACGCGCCAGTTCAGCTACAACGAAGAAGATGAAGATCTGATGCCGCTGCAGGCGTTCCTCTCCCACGCCGCGCTGGAAGCGGGCGAGGGGCAGGCGGACACCTGGCAGGACGCGGTTCAGCTGATGACCCTGCACTCGGCGAAAGGGCTGGAGTTCCCGCAGGTGTTCATCGTCGGCGTCGAAGAAGGGATGTTCCCGAGCCAGATGGCCCTTGATGAAGGCGGCCGCCTGGAAGAGGAGCGTCGCCTGGCCTACGTCGGCGTAACGCGCGCCATGCAGAAGCTGACGCTGACCTATGCGGAAACCCGCCGTCTGTACGGGAAAGAGGTTTATCACCGCCCGTCGCGCTTTATCGGCGAGCTGCCGCAGGAGTGCGTAGAAGAAGTGCGTCTGCGAGCCACGGTGAGCCGCCCGGTAAACCATCAGCGACTGGGCGCGCCGATTGCCGAGAGCGATACCGGCTACAAGTTAGGCCAGCGCGTACGGCATCCGAAGTTTGGCGAAGGCACTATTGTCAACCTCGAAGGCAGCGGCGAGCACAGCCGACTGCAGGTGGCTTTTCAGGGCCAGGGAATCAAATGGCTGGTGGCGGCTTACGCCCGGCTGGAGGCAGTGTAACTTTAAGAAAAATATCATTATTTTGTAATATTCTGCTACCTTTATACGTTAAGGCGCCTGATTTGCGCTTTCGCGTTCCGTTGCGTGTTGACGCCGATTTTGCGCTGGCGTAACATGCGCGCACGATTACGCTAAGAGGACATTCGCCTTGGACACACCCAGTAGATGCTGGCTCAACTTCCTGTCATTCAGGAACAACTCCTAAGGCTATCCTCTTATGCTGATAGCCTTAGCGGTTGTCAGCGACCTGCCCCATTCCCGTCGCGCTGAGTCAGGCTTAATGGTCTGAAACCCAATTTGTTTCTGTGTGCCCACCGAACTGTCCGATAATTTTTTTGCATTGGGAGTCCCGGTCATGCTGAGCGCATTTCAACTGGAAAACAATCGTTTAACGCGCCTGGAAGCCGATGAGATCAAACACCTCGCCAGCTCGGTGTGGGTCGATCTGGTCGAGCCTGACGACGATGAGCGAAGCCGCGTGCAGACGGAACTGGGTCAAAACCTGGCGACGCGCCCGGAACTGGAAGATATCGAAGCCTCCGCGCGTTTCTTTGAAGATGAAGACGGGTTACACATCCACTCGTTCTTCTTTTTTGAAGATGCCGACGATCACGCCGGCAACTCTACCGTGGCGTTTACCATCCGCGAAGGCCGCCTGTTTACGCTGCGCGAGCGCGAACTACCCGCTTTCCGCCTCTACCGTATGCGCGTGCGTAACCAGACGCTGGTTGACGGCAACGCCTACGAACTGCTGCTCGACCTGTTCGAGACCAAAATCGAGCAGCTGGCGGATGAAATTGAAAACATCTACAGCGACCTGGAAAAGCTGAGCCGCGTCATTATGGAAGGCCATCAGGGCGACGAGTACGACGAAGCGCTGTCGACGCTGGCGGAACTGGAAGATATCGGCTGGAAGGTGCGCCTCTGTCTGATGGATACCCAGCGCGCGCTGAACTTCCTCGTGCGCAAGGCGCGCCTGCCGGCGGGCCAGCTGGAGCAGGCGCGGGAGATCCTGCGCGATATCGAATCTCTGCTGCCGCACAACGAATCGCTGTTCCAGAAGGTGAACTTCCTGATGCAGGCGGCGATGGGTTTTATCAATATCGAGCAGAACCGCATCATCAAGATCTTCTCGGTGGTCTCGGTGGTATTCCTGCCGCCAACTCTGGTGGCCTCCAGTTACGGGATGAACTTTGAATTTATGCCCGAACTACACTGGAGCTTTGGTTATCCGGGAGCCATTGTGTTTATGATGCTGGCCGGCCTGGCGCCGTATCTCTACTTCAAGCGCAAAAACTGGCTGTAAAAAAAGGGAGCGTCGGCTCCCTTCTTTACTGGTTGATGCAGGCTTAGCCTCTGCGCAACCGGCGCTGGGTATACAGCGCATCGACGATAAACACCGCCAGCGCGACCCAGATAAAGCCAAAGGTCACCATTTTATCCTTGCCCGGCACTTCGCCGTAGAACGTCACCGCCAGCAGGAACATCAGCGTTGGGCCGATGTACTGGAAAAAGCCCAGCGTGGAGAGCCGCAGACGCGTTGCCGCCCCGGTAAAGCACAGCAAAGGGATGGTGGTCACCACGCCCGCGGCCATCAGCAGCAGATTGAGCGACCAGGGGTTCTCGCCCATATGGCTGGTCGGGCTGTCGGTGATGCCGAACAACCAGATTGCCGCCACCGGCAGCAGCCACAGCGTTTCCACCAGCATGCCGGTTTGCGCATCGACAGCAATTTTCTTTCGCACCAGGCCGTAAAAGGCAAAACTGAAAGCCAGCCCAAGACCGATTATCGGCAGCGAACCAAAGGTCCACAGCTGGACCAGCACGCCGCAAAAGGCGAGGAGCACCGCCAGCCACTGCAGACGACGGAAGCGTTCGCCGAGGAAAATCATCCCCAACAAAATATTCACCAGCGGGTTGATAAAGTAGCCGAGGCTGGCTTCCAGCATATGGTGGTTATTCACCGCCCAGATGAACAACAGCCAGTTACCGCCGACCAGCACTGCCGAGAGCGCCAGCAGGAAGATCTTGCGCGGCGTTTTCAGCAGCTTTTTCACCTGTGGCCACTGGCGGCTGACGCTGATGAGCGCCACCATGAAGAAGAAAGACCAGATCACGCGATGGGTTAGAATTTCATCGGCGGGAACATAGTAGATAAGTTTGAAGTACGCTGGCGCGATACCCCAGATAAAGTAGGCGGCGAGGGCCAGAATGATCCCCAACCGCGTCTGTTTCGCATCCATCGGTAAAATCCATTGCCAAAGAGAGTGATGTTACTCGATTTTGGCCAATCAACCCACCATATAGGTGGCCGTTGCGCTGGCAATATAGACCTGAGCTTCGTTATGCAGTTCCACGCGGGCAACCGCCACTTTATTGCCGGCGCGCAGCAGGGTGCTAGTGGCGGTAAAACGTTCGCCGCGGCCCGGACGCAGGTAGTCCACGCGCAGGTCGATGGTTCCCATACGGGAAAGCCGTTGGCGCAACTCTTCTTCGTTGATGGTGTCATGGCGGGTAAGGGTACTGCCGACGCAGACCAGGCCAGCGGCAACGTCCAGCGCGGAGGCGATCACCCCGCCATGCAGAATGCTTTGCGCCCAGTTGCCGACCATCATCGGCTGATTATTAAAGCTAAGCTGGGCAAACGCTTTTTCGTAGCGTTCCAGTTCGAGACCGAGGGCGCGGTTAAACGGCATGTGATAGACGAAAATCTCCCCTACCAGTTTCAGGGCTGCTTCGGCAGTAAGTTCAGACATAACACCGGTTCCATTCGTTAATAAAATGTTGATTTTATGCTTCTAAAATATTGATTTCCACTTTCGGAGCGGATTAGGGGGCAGGTGATTAATAAACAGGTAGAATGGCTTCAGGTTAAACAAAAATAAAAACTATTTTTCAGGAGACCAGCATGCGTATCTCTTTGGCCTGCCTGGTGGCGCTGTGCGCGCTACCGGCCGGTGTTATGGCGCAGGACGCGTCGGTACACGACAAACCGGCAGTGCGCGGCAGCATTATCGCCAACCTGCTCCAGGACCATGATAATCCTTTCCTGCTCTACCCTTATGAGAGCAACTATCTGCTCTATACGTGGACCAGCGACCTCAATAAAGAGGCGATCCGCAGCTATGACTGGGCCGAAAATGCCCGTAAAGATGAAGTGAAGTTTCAGCTAAGCCTGGCGTTCCCGCTGTGGCGCGGTATCCTGGGCGATAATTCGCTGCTGGGCGCGTCCTATACCCAGAAATCCTGGTGGCAGCTCTCTAACAGCAAAGAGTCGGCGCCGTTTCGCGAAACCAATTATGAACCCCAGCTGTTTTTGGGCTTTGCGACCGACTACCAGTTTGCCGGCTGGACGCTGCGCGATATCGAGATGGGGTATAACCACGACTCGAATGGGCGTTCCGACCCCACCTCGCGCAGCTGGAATCGGCTTTATGCCCGCCTGATGGCGCAAAACGGTAACTGGCTGGTGGAAGTGAAGCCCTGGTATGTGGTGGGCAACACCGATGATAACCCGGATATCACCAAATATATGGGCTATTACCGGCTGAAGGTGGGCTACCAGCTGGGAGAGGCGATCCTCAGCGCGCAGGGGCAATACAACTGGAACACCGGCTACGGCGGGGCGGAACTTGGCGTGAGCTATCCCATTACCAAACATGTTCGCGCCTATACGCAGATCTACAGCGGCTATGGCGAGTCGCTTATCGACTATAACTTTAACCAAACGCGCGTCGGCGTCGGGCTAATGCTCAACGATCTGTTTTAATCGTTGCACTCTGGCTCGCAGGCGCTGAAAATAGCGCCTGTTTTCTTTTCAGGCAAATGGGGTCAACGTGGCACAGGCGGAAGTATTAAATCAGGAATCGCTGGCTAAGCAGGTTTTACAAGAGACCTTCGGCTACCAGCAGTTCCGTCCTGGCCAGGAAACGATTATCGAGACGGCGCTCGAAGGCCGGGACTGCCTGGTGGTCATGCCGACCGGTGGCGGCAAGTCGCTGTGCTATCAGGTGCCGGCGCTGGTCATGGGCGGTCTGACGGTCGTGGTCTCACCGCTGATCTCGCTGATGAAGGACCAGGTCGATCAGCTGCTGGCCAACGGCGTGGCGGCGGCTTGTCTGAACTCGACGCAAAGCCGCGAGCAGCAGCAGGAGGTGATGGCCGGCTGCCGCAGCGGGCAGGTTCGTCTGCTGTATATCGCGCCGGAACGGCTGATGCTGGATAACTTTCTTGAGCATCTGGCGAACTGGAACCTGGCGATGCTGGCGGTAGACGAGGCGCACTGTATCTCGCAGTGGGGCCATGACTTCCGTCCGGAATATGCCGCGCTGGGCCAGCTGCGTCAGCGGATGCCGCAGATCCCGTTTATGGCGTTGACCGCCACCGCCGATGATACCACCCGCCGCGATATCGTCCGCCTGCTGGGGCTTAACGATCCGCTGATTCAGGTCAGCAGCTTCGACCGTCCAAACATCCGCTATATGCTGATGGAGAAATTCAAGCCGCTCGATCAGCTGATGCGCTACGTTCAGGATCAGCGCGGCAAATCGGGCATTATCTACTGCAACAGCCGTTCGAAAGTGGAAGACACCGCCGCCAGGCTGCAAAGCCGCGGTATTAGCGCGGCGGCTTACCATGCCGGTCTGGAAAACGACGTGCGCGCCGAGGTGCAGGAGAAATTCCAGCGCGACGATCTGCAGATCGTGGTGGCGACGGTGGCCTTCGGGATGGGCATTAACAAGCCGAACGTCCGCTTTGTGGTGCATTTTGATATTCCGCGCAATATTGAATCCTACTATCAGGAGACCGGCCGCGCCGGGCGTGATGGCCTGCCGGCGGAAGCGATGCTGTTTTACGATCCGGCGGATATGGCGTGGCTGCGCCGCTGTCTGGAAGAAAAACCCGCCGGGCCGCTACAGGATATCGAACGGCATAAGCTGAATGCGATGGGGGCGTTTGCCGAAGCGCAGACCTGTCGCCGTCTGGTGCTGCTGAACTATTTTGGCGAAGGGCGTCAGGAGCCGTGCGGCAACTGCGATATCTGTCTTGACCCGCCAAAGCAGTACGATGGCTTAATGGACGCCCGCAAGGCGCTTTCAACGATTTACCGGGTCAATCAACGCTTCGGAATGGGTTACGTGGTGGAGGTCCTGCGCGGGGCCAACAACCAGCGCATCCGAGAGATGGGCCACGATAAGCTGCCGGTTTACGGTATCGGCCGGGAGCAAAGTCACGAGCACTGGGTGAGCGTGATCCGCCAGCTGATCCACCTTGGGCTGGTGACGCAGAATATCGCCCAGCACTCCGCGCTGCAGCTGACCGAAGCCGCGCGACCGGTGCTGCGTGGCGAAGTGCCGCTGCAGCTCGCCGTGCCGCGTATCGTGGCGCTGAAGCCAAAGGCGATGCAGAAATCCTTTGGCGGCAATTACGACCGTAAACTGTTCGCCAAGCTGCGCAAATTACGTAAAGCGATCGCCGACGAAGAGAACATCCCGCCATATGTGGTCTTCAACGACGCGACGCTTATCGAGATGGCCGAACAATCGCCGCTGACCGCCGGCGAGATGCTCAGCGTCAACGGCGTGGGGACACGCAAGCTCGAGCGTTTCGGGAAGCCGTTTATGGCGCTGATCCGGGCGCATGTTGATGGCGACGATGAGTAGTCAGCTGGCTGAAAAAGTGCCAGAATAGTTTCTCTCTTTATTATTTTCCTGCGGGTTAACTATGCTGATGCTTTTCCTCACCGTGGCGCTGGTGCATATCATTGCGCTGATGAGCCCGGGGCCGGACTTTTTCTTTGTCTCACAAACGGCCATCAGCCGCTCGCGCAGAGAGGCGATGATGGGTGTGCTGGGGATCACCTGCGGCGTCATGGTCTGGGCGGGAGTGGCGCTGCTCGGCCTGAACCTGATCCTCGCCCGGATGGCGTGGCTGCATAACATTATTATGGTCGGCGGGGGCCTGTATCTATGCTGGATGGGCTACCAGATGCTGCGTGGCGCGCTGAAAAAAGAGACGGTGGCCTCGGCGGAGCCGCAGGTGGAGCTGGCCCGCAGCGGACGCAGCTTCGTGAAGGGATTGCTGACCAATCTGGCGAATCCGAAAGCAATTATCTACTTCGGCTCGGTGTTTTCGCTGTTCGTGGGTGACAGCGTCGGCGCCGGCGCGCGCTGGGGCATTTTCCTGCTGATTATCGTTGAGACGCTGGCCTGGTTTATGGTGGTTGCCAGCCTGTTCGCCCTGCCGGGGATGCGCCGCGGCTATCAGCGGATGGCGAAGTGGATCGACGGTATCGCCGGTACGCTGTTTGCGGGCTTCGGCATCCACCTGATTATCTCGCGTTAACCGGCATGCTGTTTCCCACCCGGTTGTTTCCGGGTGGGAAAGTATCAGTGGCGAAGCCGCTGCAGCTCGTCTTCAGACAGACCGGTCATTTCCATAATCGCCTGGTCATCAATACCGCGACTGCGCATCGCTTCGGCAACCTGCACCAGAGCCTGGTGTTTCCCTTCTTTTATGCCTTGCTGTACGCCTTCCCTGATGCCTTTCTCCATACCTTCTGCAAGCCATGTTTCCGCCAGCGTCATCAGTAATCCTCCATGCTGCGGCACGCGCTGTGCCAGCCCGTACAAGAGTGTCCGAGTATCTTCGGCATCCCCTGCCTGAGCCATATAGTTTACCAATACGGTGATTTGTTGTCCGCTCATCTGCTCCAGCATTAAGAGGTGGGTCAACTTATCCAGCAATTGCGCCATATCGCGCTGGCGGATGTGCTTTTGCACCAGCGTCAGGGCTGCCATGCTGCGGTGCTGCATGATGTCGTCGTCGGGGATCACCGTGATATCGACCAGCGGAAACGCCCCGCTATACAGCTGGCTGGCGGTCTCAGGATCGGCAAAATTATCCAGCCAGCACATCGACCAGGGATAGGGGCTGCGTCGTCCCTGATAGAAGAGAATAGGGATAACCAGAGGCAGCGTTTTATGGCCGCTCTCCAGGTGCCGCTGCATGGCGGCGATGGCATAGCGCATTAAGCGAAAGGCCATCAGCTTATCGGGTGCGCTCTGGTGCTCGATCAGAACATGGACATAGCCCGAACCGCGGGTGGTTTCCAGCGAATAAAGGATATCGCTGTAGTAAGGCCTGAGATCGTCTTCGAGAAAGCTGCCGGATTCCAGACGCAGGGTGTCCAGTTTGCAGATCTGTGTTAACGACGGAGGCAGGTGGAGCTCGATAAAATCGCGCGCCGTCTCTACCCGTGAGAGAAAAGTTTTAAATATCGCATCATGAGGGGTCGCCGTTTCCGCCATTGCCGTTCATCCATGAATCACGTATCTGGCGGCATCCTGGCACGGCGGGTTCAGCGCCGACAGCGGGCAAAAAAATTAATTACCCACTTTGCGCGCCGGCTCGCGCAGAGAGAAAGCGTCGTTCACCTGGCGAGCCTCTCTTTGCGAGCGAGATTCCATGATTCAGGCATGGCGGGCGGAGGCGAGCAGCGCCCCGACCAGCATAAACAGTGAACCAAAGACTTTGTTCAACGCCTTCATCTGCTTTGGCCCTTTGATCCATGCGGAAATGCGCTGCGCCAGGGTCGCATAGCCAATCATCACAATGATATCGACGACGATGGTGGTGACGCCCAGAACGAGATATTGCATCACCTGCGGCTGGTGCGGCAGGATAAACTGCGGAAACAGGGCGGCCAGAAAAACAATGCTTTTGGGATTGGTGAGATTTACGAACACCGCGCGCTGGAACAGTTTGCCGCGCGTCTGCGCCTTCGCCAGCGTATTCAGGTCGATCGCCCCTGCCGCCCGCCATTGCTGGATACCCAGCCAGATCAGGTAGGCGGCGCCGGCCCACTTCAGCACCTCAAAGGCCAGCACCGAGCGGGAGAAGAGAGTGCCGAGACCAACGCCAACCAGCACGATATGAATGGCCAGCCCAGTCTGCAAACCGGCAATCGACGCCGCCGCGCCGCGGTATCCGTGGTTAATGGAAGTGGTCATGGTATTAATCGCTCCGGAACCCGGCGACAGGCTGAGAATAATTGATGTCAGCAGGTAGGCGAACCACCACTCAATGGTCATGAGAAACTCCCTGATTGTCTGTTTTTATGCCACAATACGCTATTGTGTCAGCATTGTGTGATACACGGTAAAAAAACGATTTTCAGCGGTTAACAGGGGTGTAAACCCGATGTTTGGGCAGAAAAAGGACTGGGAAACACGAGAAAACGCGTTTGCGGCCTTTAGCATGGGGCCGCTGACGGATTTCTGGCGACAGCGCGAAGAAGCTGAATTTAAAGGCGTCGACGATGTACCGGTACGCTTTGTCCGCTTTTGCGCGCAACATAACGATCGTCTGGTGTTGATTTGCCCCGGGCGCATTGAAAGCTACGTGAAGTATGCTGAAGTGGCCTACGATCTCTTTCACTGCGGCTTTGACGTGATGATCATTGACCATCGCGGGCAGGGACGCTCGGGCCGCCTGCTCTCAGATACCCACCGCGGACACGTGGTTAACTTCAGCGACTATGTTGATGACCTGGCCGCGCTCTGGCAGCAGCAGGTGGTTCCTGGACACTGGCGAAAACGGTTTATCCTTGCTCATTCTATGGGCGGAGCGATTGCCACGCTTTTTCTGCAACGTTACCGGGCGCATTGCGATGCAATAGCGCTCTGCGCGCCGATGTTCGGGATTATCATTCGGCTGCCGGACTGGATGGTGCGCCATATTCTCGACTGGGCTGAGGGCCATCAGCGCATTCGCGAAGAGTATGCCATCGGCACCGGGCGCTGGCGGGCGCTGCCTTTTGCCGTTAACGTGCTGACGCACAGTCGGCAACGCTATCGTCGCAACCTGCGCTTCTATGCCGATGAGCCGCGGCTGCAGGTCGGCGGTCCGACCTGGCACTGGGTGCGTGAGGGTATGCTGGCCGGCGACGAAGTGCTGGCGAATGTGGAAAAAGATACCGCCCCGACGCTGCTTTTACAGGCGGAGGAGGAGCGGGTGGTCGATAATCTGATGCACGACCTCTATTGCGAATTACGGGCCGCTGCCGGCCATCCCTGTGAGGGCGGTAAGCCGCTCGTCATTGAAGGGGCATATCATGAGATCCTTTTTGAAAAGGACGCTATGCGCTCAGTCGCGCTCAATGCCATCGTCGAGTTTTTCAATCGACATACTTAATCCGACGATAACGCTCGTCGCCCTGCTTAGAGGTTAACTTTTTTATGTACCAGGTTGTTGCGTCTGATTTAGACGGCACGCTGCTTTCCCCCGATCATTTCCTGACCCCGTATGCCAAAGAGACGCTGAAGCTGCTTACCGCCCGTGGGATCAATTTCGTCTTCGCCACCGGCCGTCACTACATCGACGTCGGGCAAATCCGCGATAATCTCGGCATCCGGTCGTACATGATCACCTCTAACGGCGCCCGCGTTCACGATAGCGATGGTCAGCAAATCTTTGCCCATAACCTCGATCGCGATATTGCCGCCGACCTGTTTGAGATCGTGCGTAACGACCCGAAAATCGTCACTAACGTTTATCGGGAAGACGAGTGGTATATGAACCGCCATCGTCCGGAAGAGATGCGCTTCTTCAAGGAGGCGGTGTTTAACTACAAGCTGTATGAGCCGGGCGAACTGGATCCGCAGGGGATCAGCAAAGTATTCTTTACCTGCGAGGATCATGAGCATCTGCTGCCGCTGGAGCAGGCGATGAACGCCCGCTGGGGCGATCGGGTGAACGTCAGCTTCTCCACCTTAACCTGCCTGGAAGTCATGGCGGGTGGGGTATCGAAGGGGCATGCGCTGGAGGCGGTGGCGAAGATGCTCGGCTACACTCTTTCCGATTGCATCGCCTTCGGCGACGGTATGAACGACGCTGAGATGCTGTCGATGGCTGGCAAAGGCTGCATCATGGCCAACGCCCACCAGCGGCTGAAGGATCTGCATCCGGAACTGGAAGTGATCGGCAGTAACGCCGACGATGCTGTCCCGCACTACCTGCGTAAGCTATACCTCGACTGAAAAAGATTGACGACTGGCGAATAAGTGTCCAGTCGTCAACCTGACTCTTCGCTACAATGCCTGTTCTTTATCCAACGAGACGACCATTGTGGCGCTGTTAATTATCACCACTATCCTGTGGGCCTTTTCTTTTAGCCTGATTGGCGAATACCTGGCCGGTAGCGTCGACAGCTATTTTTCGGTGCTGATGCGCGTGGGCCTGGCGGCGCTAGTGTTCCTGCCTTTCCTGCGCACGCGCGGCCAGTCTCCGCGCACGATCGTGCTCTATATGCTGGTGGGCGCGATGCAGCTAGGCATCATGTACCTGCTGGCTTTCCGCGCCTATCTCTATCTGACGGTCTCGGAATTTCTGCTGTTTACCGTGTTTACTCCCCTGTATATCACGCTGATCTACGACCTGCTCAGCGGACGTAAGCTGCGCTGGGGCTATCTGCTGAGTGCCGCGCTGGCGGTGCTGGGGGCGGCGATTATCCGCTATGACAAAGTCAGCGATCATTTCTGGACCGGGCTGTTACTGGTACAGCTGTCAAACCTCTGCTTCGCCATCGGTATGGTGGGGTATAAGCGTCTGATGGAGGTGCGTCCGATGCCGCAGCACAATGCCTTTGCCTGGTTCTATGTCGGGGCCTTTATCGTGGCAGTGGCGGCGTGGTTTATGCTCGGCAACGCCCAGAAGCTGCCGACCACCACGCTGCAGTGGAGCGTGCTGGTGTGGCTCGGCGTGGTGGCTTCCGGGCTGGGTTACTTTATGTGGAACTATGGCGCCACCCAGGTGGATGCCGGCACGCTGGGGATCATGAATAACGTCCATGTCCCCGCCGGGCTGCTGGTTAACCTTGCCATCTGGCAGGAGCAGCCGCACTGGCCGAGCTTTATTAGCGGAGCGTTGGTGATCCTGGCCTCGCTGTGGGTCCATCGCCGCTGGGTCGCTCCGCACTCCGGACAAACGGCAGATGATCGCAGGCGTGGTTCCGTGCAGAGCGAATAAACGCTTCGGTGACCGGTTGACGCTGTTCGCCATCGCGAACGGCCGCGTACAACCGGCTCCATAACCCCTCACCCAGGGTTTTGGTGACCACCAGGCCCTGGCGTTCAAAGCTTTCCACCACCCAGTGCGGCAGCGCGGCGATGCCCATCCGGGCAGCCACCATCTGGATCAACAACAGCGTGTTATCGACGCTTTTCAGCTGCGGGCTGATGCCGGCCGGCTGCAGGAAGTGGCGCCAGATATCGAGGCGCCCGCGCTGCACGGGATAAATCAACAGCGTTTCCGCGGCCAGATCCTCCGGGGTAACCAGCGTCTTCATAGCTAACGGATGCTCGGGCGCCAGCACCAGACGCACCTCAAAATCAAACATCGGCGAGTAGTGCAGGCCGCTGCGCGGCAGAATATCGGAGGTCATCACCAGATCCAGTTCACCCTGCTGCAGCGCAGGCTGTGGGTCGAAGGTGACGCCGGAATGGAAGTCGACCTCCACATGTGGCCAGCGGGCGCGGAAATTCTCCAGCGCCGGCGTCAGCCACTGAATACAGCTGTGACATTCGATAGCCAGCCTCAGCCGGGTCTGCTGTGGTTCGTTACAGTCCTGCAGGGCGCGAGCGATCTGCGGCAGCACCTGGTTGGCCAGCTGTAAGAGGATTTCCCCCTGAGGAGTAAAACGCAGCGGCTGGCTCTTACGCACAAAGAGACGAAAGCCAAGGCGCTGTTCCAGATCGCTGAACTGGTGAGACAAGGCGGACTGGGTCTGGTGCAGGGCCGCTGCCGCACCCGCCAGTGAACCGCTGTTCCGCAACGCTTGCAGCGTTTTCAGATGTTTAATTTCGATCATGAAAGTCCTTCACTTCGCCATGAGCAATTTGCGCTTGAGGAATATACAGTAACTGTCAATTATGGATGTGTAAACATCTGGACGTCTAAAACTCGTCATATTTCGACTTGCAGATGCGTTGGCTGCCTTGCTTACCCCAGTCACTTCCTTCAGTAAGCTCCTGGGGATGCGCATCGTTGCCGCCTTCCTGCAAGCCGAACTATTGAGAGTTTTTCTTCAGATTCAATGAAATAAGAGAGGAACAAAAATGACAATTATTAACCACACCCTCGGTTTTCCTCGCGTTGGCCTGCACCGCGAGCTGAAAAAAGCGCAAGAGAGCTACTGGGCGGGCAACGCCACTCGCGAGGAACTGCTGGCGGTAGGCCGTGAGCTGCGCGCCCGTCACTGGGAGCAGCAGAAACAGGCGGGCGTTGATCTGCTGCCGGTGGGGGATTTCGCCTGGTACGACCATGTTCTGACTACCAGCCTGCTGCTTGGCAACGTGCCGGCTCGTCATCAGAACAAAGACGGATCCATCGACATCGATACCCTGTTCCGCATTGGCCGCGGCCGCGCGCCGACTGGCGAACCGGCCGCCGCTGCGGAAATGACCAAATGGTTTAACACCAACTATCACTATATGGTGCCGGAGTTCGTGAAGGGCCAGCAGTTCAAACTGAGCTGGACCCAACTGCTGGATGAAGTAGACGAAGCGCTGGCGCTGGGCCACAAGATCAAGCCCGTGCTGCTGGGGCCGGTAACCTATCTGTGGCTGGGTAAAGTGAAAGGTGAACCGTTTGACCGCCTGACCCTGCTGAATACCATCCTGCCGGTTTACCAGCAGGTGCTGGCCGAACTGGCGAAGCGCGGTATCGATTGGGTGCAGATTGATGAACCGGCGCTGGTGCTGGAGCTGCCGCCAGCGTGGCTGGAGGCCTTTCAACCGGCTTATGACGCCCTGCAGGGCCAGGTGAAGCTGCTGCTGACTACCTATTTTGAAGGCGTTAGCGACAATCTCGCGACCATTGCTGCGCTACCGGTCCAGGGGCTGCACGTCGATCTGGTGCACGGCAAAGATGATGTTGCCGAACTGCACAACCGCCTGCCGGCCGACTGGCTGCTGTCCGCGGGCTTGATCAATGGGCGTAACGTCTGGCGCGCCGATCTCACCGAAAAGTATGCGCAAATTAAAGACCTCGTCGGTAAGCGCGAGCTATGGGTCGCGTCATCCTGCTCTCTGCTGCATAGCCCGATCGATCTGAGCGTGGAGACGCGCCTTGATGCGGAAGTGAAGAGCTGGTTTGCCTTCGCGCTGCAGAAATGCGGTGAGCTGGCGCTGCTGCGCGATGCGCTGAACAGCGGCGATACGGCGGCGATTACCGAGTGGAGCGCGCCAATCCAGGCCCGTCGCCATTCGACCCGCGTGCACAACGCGGAGGTGGAAAAACGGCTGGCGGCGATCACTGCTCAGGACAGCCAGCGCGCCAGCCCCTATGAGGTTCGCGCGCAGGCACAGCGCCAGCGCTTTAACCTGCCGAAATGGCCGACCACCACCATCGGGTCATTTCCGCAAACGACCGAGATCCGCGGCCTGCGCCTGAACTTCAAAAAGGGTAACCTTGACGCCAGTCATTATCGGACGGGGATTGCGGAACATATTAAGCAGGCGATCGTCGAGCAGGAGCGGTTAGGTTTAGACGTACTGGTGCACGGGGAGGCCGAGCGGAACGACATGGTGGAATACTTCGGCGAACATCTGGACGGTTTTATCTTCACGCAAAACGGCTGGGTGCAGAGCTATGGTTCCCGCTGCGTGAAGCCGCCGGTGGTGATCGGCGACGTCAGCCGTCCGCAGGCGATCACCGTCGACTGGGCGAAGTACGCGCAGTCGCTGACCGACAAGCCGGTGAAAGGGATGCTCACTGGACCGGTGACCATTCTGTGCTGGTCCTTCCCGCGGGAGGATGTCAGCCGTGAAACCATCGCGAAACAGATTGCGCTGGCCCTGCGTGATGAAGTGGCGGATCTGGAGGCGGCGGGGATCGGCATCATCCAGATTGATGAGCCGGCGCTGCGCGAAGGGTTACCGCTGAAGCGCAGCGACTGGGATGCCTATCTGCAGTGGGGTGTGGAAGCCTTCCGCCTTAATGCTGCGGTCGCCAAAGACGACACGCAGATCCATACTCACATGTGCTATTGCGAGTTCAATGACATCATGGACTCCATTGCCGCGCTGGACGCTGACGTGATCACCATTGAAACCTCGCGGTCCGATATGGAGCTGCTGGAGTCGTTCGAAGCGTTCGAGTACCCCAATGAGATCGGGCCGGGAGTATATGATATTCACTCGCCAAACGTGCCGAGCGTGGAGTGGATCGAAGCGCTGCTGAAGAAAGCTGCGCAGCGTATCCCGGTGGAGCGACTGTGGGTTAACCCGGACTGCGGCCTGAAAACTCGCGGCTGGCCGGAAACCCGCGCCGCGCTGGCGAATATGGTGCAAGCGGCGCGAAATCTGCGCCAGTCCGCCTAATCGTTACGCGAAAAATCAAAAAGGAGGCATTTGCCTCCTTTTTTCATGCTTAGGGCGATTAGCCTTTTTTACCGCCATACTGAGCAAACCAGGCGAGCATCCGCTGCCAGCCATCTTTGGCTGACT
Source organism: Klebsiella sp. 28 (assembly GCF_018223905.1). NCBI lineage: Bacteria > Pseudomonadati > Pseudomonadota > Gammaproteobacteria > Enterobacterales > Enterobacteriaceae > Klebsiella > Klebsiella sp. 28. The sequence continues at coordinate 19,677 of NZ_JAGRQY010000199.1, read as the reverse complement.
CTTCATGATAGCTGGCGCGATAGTCGGCATTAAAGGCATGATCGGCTTCGGGATAGACCACGATTTCCGCCGTGGCGTTGGCTGCCCGCAGCGCCTGACGCATAGTCTCGACGGTGTCCTGCGGAATGCTGGCGTCTTTAGCGCCGTACAGACCAAGCACCGGGGCGTTGAGATCGACGGCGATATCTACCGGGTGCTTCGGCGAATTCAGTGATTTTTCTCCCACCAGCTTACCGTACCAGGCCACCGCCGCTTTAAGCTGCGGGTTGTGCGCGGCATACAGCCAGGTAATGCGTCCGCCCCAGCAGAAGCCGGTGATCAGCAGACGATGGGCATCGCCGCCGTGGCGCGCCGCCCAGCTGGCGACGTGGTCGAGATCCGCCAGCACCTGCGCGTCCGGCACCTTGCTGACCAGCTCTTTGAACAGGGTCGGGATATCGTGGTACTCATTCGGATCGCCCTGACGGAAGTACAATTCAGGCGCGATAGCCAGATAGCCTTCCTGTGCCAGGCGGCGACAAAGATCGCGAATATGTTCATGCACGCCGAAAATTTCCTGTACCACGATAACGATCGGCAGCGGACCGTCGGCATTTTTCGGGCGGGCGTGGTAGGCCGGCATGTTTTCACCCTGAGAGGGAATCGACGTCTCTCCGGCGATAATATGCTCTTCCGGCGTATGAACGGCGGTTGCGGCGTGTGGTGAAGCTGCAGGTGCGAATCCAGGTTGCTTGGTGGTGGTCATGGTATTCTCCGTACCCTTATTTATTAGCGCATCAGTAACTATAGACCCTTTACCTTTAGTTCGGGCGGTAATAAAGCACAGTGCCTGAAAGCGGCTATCTTTTGTTCTGTGATGATGAATATAACTTGTTAATGTGATGTGTATCACTATTTACTGAAAAACAACTGCAATCATTATTGGTCTTGGTGACTATCATCACAAAATGTTGCCAGGGGCTTCTGTACAGTACCGTTTTGCTTCTGCTGATAATTCGACCCACAGAGGAGTTTTTTATGTCCAAGTCTGATGTTTTTCATCTCGGCCTCACCAAGAACGATTTACAAGGGGCTACGCTGGCTATCGTCCCTGGCGATCCGGAGCGTGTGGAAAAGATCGCCGCGCTGATGGATAAGCCGGTTAAACTGGCATCTCATCGCGAATTTACCTCCTGGCGCGCGGAGCTGGACGGCAAACCAGTGATCGTCTGCTCTACTGGCATCGGCGGCCCGTCGACTTCCATCGCCGTGGAAGAGCTGGCGCAGCTGGGGGTGCGTACCTTCCTGCGTATCGGCACCACCGGCGCGATTCAGCCACATATCAATGTTGGCGATGTACTGGTGACGACCGGTTCTGTCCGTCTGGACGGTGCCAGCCTGCACTTCGCGCCGATGGAGTTCCCGGCCGTCGCAGACTTCGCCTGTACCACCGCGCTGGTGGAAGCGGCGAAATCAATCGGCGCCACCACCCATATCGGCGTGACTGCCTCCTCGGATACCTTCTACCCGGGCCAGGAGCGTTACGACACCTTCTCCGGCCGCGTGGTGAGCCGCTTCAAGGGCTCAATGGAAGAGTGGCAGGCAATGGGCGTGATGAACTATGAAATGGAATCCGCCACGCTGCTGACCATGTGCGCCAGCCAGGGCCTGCGCGCCGGGATGGTGGCTGGGGTTATCGTGAACCGTACCCAGCAAGAGATCCCTAACGCCGAAACCATGAAGCAAACCGAAAGCCACGCGGTGAAAATCGTCGTGGAAGCGGCGCGTCGTCTGCTGTAATTCAACTCTTTCCCTGTCAGGCCGGATCCTCCGGCCTTTCTTTTTTGCGTCGCCTCTCGCAGGAAATTCCTTTTAAACTGGACGTTTGTACAGCACAATTCTATTTTGTGTCATCAGGTTATCGCAGGGGGCGTCGTGGATCTCTCCATTATTATCAGCGCGGTTATCGCACTGGCAGCCGGGTTAATGGTCGGCTGGCTGGCGACCAAAGCGCGCGCCGATCAAATTCGGGCCGATCTCATCGAGGAACGGCGAGAGTTGGATATTGAGCTGAGCGCCGCCCGCCAGCAACTGGCGCAGGAGGCCCACTGGCGTGAGGAGTGTGAGCTGCTGAACAACGAGCTGCGCAGCCTACGGGATATCAATACCTCGCTCGAGGCCGATCTCCGTGAGGTCACCACCCGGCTCGAATCCACCCAGCTGCATGCGGAAGATAAGATCCGCCAGATGATGAACAGCGAGCAGCGCCTTAGCGAGCAGTTTGAAAACCTCGCCAACCGTATTTTCGAACACAGCAACCGGCGGGTCGATGAGCAAAACCGCCAGAGCCTGCATGGCCTGCTGACGCCGCTACGCGAACAGCTGGACGGGTTCCGCCGCCAGGTGCAGGAGAGCTTTGGCCAGGAGGCGCGTGAAAGACATACCCTGGCGCATGAGATCCGCAATCTGCAGCAGTTGAACGCGCAGATGGCACAGGAGGCGCTGAACCTGACCAAAGCGCTGAAGGGGGATAACAAAACTCAGGGCAACTGGGGGGAAGTGGTCTTAACCCGCGTGCTGGAGGCCTCCGGCCTGCGCGAAGGCTATGAGTACCAGACTCAGGTCAGTATTGAGACCGACAACCGCTCGCGGATGCAGCCGGACGTTATCGTGCGCCTGCCGCAGGGTAAGGACGTGGTGATCGACGCCAAAATGACCCTGGTCGCCTATGAGCGCTATTTCAACGCCGAAGACGACTACACCCGCGAAGTCGCGCTGCAGGAACACCTTGCCTCGGTGCGTAACCATATTCGCCTGCTGGGACGCAAGGATTATCAACAGCTGCCTGGCCTGCGCTCGCTCGACTATGTGCTGATGTTTATTCCCGTTGAGCCGGCGTTCCTGCTGGCCATCGATCGCCAGCCTGAGCTCATCAGCGAGGCGTTGCAAAATAATATTATGCTGGTTAGCCCGACGACGCTGCTGGTAGCCCTGCGCACTATCGCCAATCTGTGGCGCTATGAGCACCAGAGTCGTAACGCGCAAAAGATTGCCGAGCGGGCGGGGCGCCTTTACGACAAAATGCGCCTGTTTGTGGATGATATGTCCGCCATCGGCCAGAGCCTGGATAAGGCGCAAGAGAGCTATCGCCAGGCGATGAAAAAGCTCGCTTCCGGGCGTGGCAATCTGCTGGCCCAGGCGGAGGCCTTTCGCGGCCTGGGCGTGGAGGTCAAGCGCGGGATTAATCCTGATTTAGTCGAACAAGCTACGGCTCAGGACGAGCAATATCGTCTCGAAGATGAGGATAACTTGCCGGAAAATGACGCATTTTCACCCGACTCTGCCGAGACGGTGCGTAGCCGGGAGGCGGCTCCGCCACGCTGAAACGTATGGGAAATGCGCTGAGTCTGATACACTCAGTGAACATTTTCTTGAAAAGCAAGCAGGCATAGAGATGGTTGAGGATTCACAAGAAACGACGCATTTTGGCTTTCAGACGGTCGCTAAAGAGCAGAAAGCAGATATGGTGGCGCATGTATTCCATTCTGTCGCCGCAAAATATGATGTGATGAACGACCTGATGTCGTTTGGGATCCATCGTTTGTGGAAGCGTTTCACCATCGACTGCAGCGGCGTACGTCGCGGGCAGACCGTGCTGGATCTGGCTGGTGGTACCGGTGATTTGACGGCCAAGTTCTCCCGCCTGGTAGGGGAAACCGGCCGCGTCATGCTTGCTGATATCAATGATTCTATGCTCAAAATGGGCCGCGAAAAGCTGCGCAATATCGGCATCGTAGGCAACGTTGAGTATGTTCAGGCCAACGCGGAAGCCCTGCCTTTTGCTGATAATACCTTTGACTGCATCACCATCTCTTTCGGTCTGCGTAACGTGACCGACAAAGAGAAAGCGCTGCGTTCGATGTACCGCGTGCTGAAGCCGGGCGGACGTCTACTGGTGCTGGAGTTTTCTAAACCCATTATCGAACCGCTGAGCAAAGCCTACGACGCTTACTCCTTCCATATCCTGCCGAAGGTGGGCGAGCTGGTGGCAAAGGATGGCGACAGCTATCGCTACCTGGCGGAATCTATTCGTATGCATCCGGACCAGGAAACCCTGAAAGGGATGATGCAGGATGCGGGCTTCGAAAACGTGGATTACTACAACCTGACGGCGGGTATCGTTGCTTTGCATCGCGGTTACAAGTTCTGACAGGAGGGACGCTATGCCTTTCACACCCCTGGTTACCGCTGGCATTGAAACGGCGCTGAATACTTTCCTCTGGCGCGACAAAGCGCTTAAACCCGCTCGTCAGCGCCTGCTGGGCAAGGTATTGCGGGTCCAGCTGCAGGATTTCGCCACGCCCGTGGTGCTGGTATTCAGCGAACGCCAGGTTGACGTCCTGAGCGCCTGGGACGGAGAGGCCGATTGCACCGTGATTACCCGGCTCAGCGTGCTGCCAAAACTGCGCAATCGTCAGCAGCTCACGGCGCTTATTCGCAGCGGTGATCTGGAAGTGCAGGGCGATCTGCAGGTGGTGCAGAATATGGTCTCCCTGTGCGACCTGGCAGAGTTTGATCCCGCTGAACTGCTGGCGCCCTATACCGGCGATATTGTGGCCGAAGGCGTCGGTAAAGTCCTGCGAGGCGGCGCTCAGTTTCTGCTGAAGGGCGCAGAGCGCCAGCAGCGCTATGTCGCGGAAGCGATCACTGAAGAGTGGCGCCTGGCGCCGGGGCCGCTGGAGCTGGCCTGGTTTGCTGAAGAGACAACGGCTATTGAGCGCGCGCTGGCCGCACTGGAAAAACGGCTGGAAACGCTGGAGGGCAAATGACGCCAGGAGAATTACGGCGCCTGTATTTCATCATCCACACCTTTTTGAGCTACGGGCTCGATGAGCTCATCCCCAAAATGCGGATCACGCTGCCGCTGCGTATCTGGCGGCGGATGCTGTTCTGGATGCCAAACCGCCATCAGGATCAGCCTCTTGGCGCCCGCCTTCGGCTGGCGCTCCAGGAGTTGGGGCCGGTGTGGATAAAATTCGGCCAGATGCTTTCCACCCGCCGGGATCTCTTTCCGCCGCATATTGCCGATCAGCTGGCGCTGTTGCAGGACCGCGTGGCGCCCTTTGAAGGGAAGCTCGCGCAGCAGCAGATAGAGAAAGCGATGGGGGGGCTGCCGGTCGAGACCTGGTTTGATGATTTCTCCGTTGAGCCGTTAGCCTCGGCGTCCATCGCCCAGGTGCATACCGCGCGTCTGAAGGAGAATGGCAAAGAGGTGGTGATCAAGGTTATCCGCCCGGATATTTTGCCGATCATTAAAGCGGACATGAAGCTCATCTACCGCCTGGCGCGCTGGGTACCGCGTCTGCTGCCTGACGGTCGCCGTCTGCGCCCGCAGGAGGTAGTTCGCGAATATGAAAAAACGCTGCTGGATGAGCTGAACCTGCTGCGGGAATCCGCCAACGCTATTCAGCTGCGGCGTAATTTCGAAGACAGCCCGATGCTGTACGTGCCGGAGGTGTACCCCGACTACTGTAGCGAAAGCATGATGGTAATGGAGCGTATTTACGGTATCCCGGTGTCCGATGTGGAGGCGCTGGAGGCCCAGGGCACCAATATGCAGCTGCTGGCGGAGCGGGGCGTGCAGGTCTTCTTCACCCAGGTGTTCCGCGACAGCTTCTTCCATGCCGATATGCATCCTGGCAACATATTCGTCAGCTACGAGCATCCGGAAGATCCGCAGTATATCGGCATCGACTGCGGTATTGTCGGCTCACTGAACAAAGAAGATAAGCGCTATCTGGCGGAAAACTTTATCGCCTTTTTCAACCGCGATTATCGTAAAGTTGCCGAGCTGCACGTCGATTCCGGTTGGGTTCCGCCCGATACCAACGTTGAAGAGTTTGAGTTCGCGATCCGCACGGTCTGCGAGCCGATCTTTGAGAAGCCGCTGGCGGAGATCTCCTTCGGCCACGTGCTGCTTAATCTGTTCAATACCGCGCGGCGTTTCAATATGGAAGTCCAGCCGCAGCTCGTTTTACTACAGAAGACATTACTTTACGTAGAAGGGGTAGGCCGGCAGCTCTATCCTCAGTTAGACTTGTGGAAAACGGCGAAGCCTTTCCTCGAGTCGTGGATCAAAGATCAGGTCGGCATTCCGGCGCTGGTGCGCGCGTTTAAAGACAAAGCGCCGTTCTGGATCGAAAGAATGCCGGAAATACCTGAGCTGGTGTATCAGAGCCTGCAGCAGAGCAAACAGCTGCAGACCAGCGTCGATACTATTGTGCGGGATATGCATGTGCGTCATGTGCGCCAGGGCCAATCCCGTTACCTGTTTGGTATAGGCGCGGTTTTATTGCTCAGTGGTACGCTGCTCTTTATCCATCGCCCTGAGTGGGGAATGATGCCCGGTTGGCTGATGGCCGGCGGTGTGGTGACCTGGCTTATTGGCTGGCGGAAAACCCACTGATCGGTTCGCCTCTTCATGACGCAGGCTTATTTGCGCAAAATCATGTCGGCGGCCTGACGAAGAGGCGGCTCGCAGGATGGCGTGTATAATGCGTCCACACAATTCATCATCTGTCATAGGGGAACGTGTATGGGTGGTATCAGTATTTGGCAGTTATTAATTGTTGTCGTCATCGTAGTTCTGCTTTTTGGGACGAAGAAGCTGAGCTCGCTGGGGTCTGACTTAGGGGCATCTATCAAAGGCTTTAAAAAAGCCATGAGTGATGATGATAAACCCGAAAAGTCGGCGCCAGACGCAGATTTCACGGCGAAAACCATCGCCGATAAACAGGATGATGCAAAAAAAGACGAGACAAAACGCCACGACAAAGAGCAGGTGTAACTCGTGTTCGATATTGGTTTTAGTGAACTACTGCTGGTGTTTGTGATTGGCCTCATTGTTCTGGGGCCACAGCGGCTTCCCGTAGCGGTTAAAACGGTAGTTGGCTGGATCCGTACGTTACGCTCGCTGGCGACCACGGTACAAAATGAGCTGGCCCAGGAGCTAAAACTGCAGGAGTTCCAGGAGAGCCTGAAGAAGGTGGAAAAGGCTAGCCTGAATAACCTGACGCCGGAGCTGAAAGCCTCGATGGATGAACTGCGCGAGGCCGCGGAGTCGATGAAGCGCTCCTATAGCGCCCACGATCCCGAAAAAGCCAGCGACGAAGCCAATACCATCCTTAATCCGGTGGTCAAAGGCAGCGAAGCGCAGCGCCAGGACGTCACGCCGGCGACGGCAGAACATCAGGCCAGCGCTCCGGCTCATGCGCCAGATCCCGTTGCCGACGAGCAATCTGCTTCACCGGCTGACCTTCAGGCAGAGAAAACGTCCGCTACGGCGGCAGCTCCCCATTCTTCCCCCGCATCGAGTGATAAACCGTAAACATGGGCGTAGACGATACACAACCGCTAATTTCGCATCTGATTGAGCTGCGCAAGCGTCTGCTCAACAGCATCATTGCTATTCTGGTGATCTTCCTGGCGCTGGTCTATTTCGCCAATGATATCTACCAGCTGGTCTCGGCCCCGCTTATCAGTAAGATGCCAGTGGGCGCGACGATGATCGCCACCGATGTCGCTTCACCTTTCTTTACGCCGATAAAGTTGACCTTCATGGTGTCGGTGATCCTGTCGGTGCCGATTATTCTTTACCAGGTATGGGCCTTCGTCGCGCCGGCGTTGTATAAGCACGAACGCCGGCTGGTGGTGCCTTTACTGGTATCCAGTACCCTGCTGTTCTATATCGGCATGGCTTTCGCCTATTTTGTCGTGTTTCCGCTGGCGTTCGGCTTCCTGACCCATGCGGCGCCGGAAGGGGTGCTGGTCTCGACCGATATTCGCAGCTATCTCGACTTCGTGATGGCGCTGTTTATGGCATTCGGGGTCTCCTTTGAGGTGCCGGTCGCCATTGTGTTGCTCTGCTGGATGGGCGTTACCACGCCGGAAGACTTGCGTAAAAAAAGGCCGTATGTGCTGGTGGGTGCCTTCGTGGTGGGCATGCTGCTGACGCCGCCGGACGTATTCTCGCAGACACTGCTGGCCATTCCGATGTACTGTCTGTTTGAAGTCGGGGTGTTCTTTGCCCGCTTCTACACCGGGAAGCGCCTGACGCGCGATGACGACGCCGCGGCCGAAGCTGAAGCCGCAGAGCACAGAGAAGAGTAATACCGCCAACCGCCCGTCAGGGCGGTTGGCATATGGGAGCGATCATGTTTGATATCGGCGTTAATCTGACCAGTTCGCAGTTTTCCCGCGATCATGATGAGGTAGTGGCGCGCGCCCTGGCTGCGGGGGTTAACGGCATGCTGCTGACCGGTACAAATTTGGCGGAGAGCCAGCAGGCGCAGAAACTGGCGAGCCGCTATTCCGGCTGCTGGTCCACGGCGGGGGTTCATCCCCATGACGGTAGCAGCTGGACGCCAGCGGTCGCCGAGGCGATTTATACCCTCGCCGGCGAGCCGCAGGTGGTGGCGATAGGCGAGTGCGGTCTGGATTTTAACCGGAATTTTTCCACGCCGCACGAGCAGGAGGTAGCGTTCAGCGCCCAGTTGGCGCTGGCCGCTGAGCTGTCGATGCCGGTGTTTTTGCACTGCCGCGACGCCCACGATCGGTTTCTGACGCTGCTTAAACCCTGGCTTGAGAAGATCCCGGGCGCGGTGCTGCACTGCTTTACCGGCAGCCGCAGCGAGGTGCAGGAATGCCTGGATCTGGGCCTGTTTATCGGTATTACCGGTTGGGTATGCGATGAGCGGCGGGGACTGGAGCTGCGCGAGCTGCTGCCGGCGATCCCGGCGGAACGTCTGCTGCTGGAGACCGATGCGCCTTATCTGCTGCCGCGCGACCTCAAGCCGAAACCGGCCTCGCGGCGTAACGAGCCCGCGTATTTGCCGCATATCCTGGCCAGCGTCGCGGCCTGGCGCGGCGAGGAGGCGCAATGGCTGGAGGCGCAAACGGACGCAAACGTCAGGGCGCTGTTTGGCGTTGACATTAACGGCGTTTAGATTTTCTGGAAGTCGGTATTTTTAACGCTCTGCAGGACTTGCTTATTCAGCAGGTTTAACAGCAACATAGAGCGCGCTTCGCCGTCGGGCTCGGTGAAGATCGCCTCCAGGCCTTCAAACGCGCCGTCGGTGATTAGCACGCTATCGCCCTCATGCGGCGTTTCCGGGTCGGTAATCCCTTCCGGTTTGTAGATAGAAAGCTGATGGATGACCGCCGAGGGGACGATAGCGGGTAGGGCGCCAAAGCGCACGAAGTTGTTAACCCCGCGAGTGGCGCTGATGGTGGTGGTATGAATCACCTCTGGATCGAACTCAATAAACAGGTAGTTCGGGAACAACGGTTCGCTGACCATGGTGCGTTTACCGCGAATGATTTTTTCCAGCGCAATCGTCGGCATCAGGCAGTTAACTGACTGACGTTCCAGATGTTCCTGGGCTCGTTGTAGCTGCCCACGTTTGCAATACAGTAAGTACCAGGCTTGCATAATGACTCATTCCACTTCTAATAACGGCAAGCATAACAAATGGCTGGTGTAATCGCGAAAGCCATTATAATTGAAATCCAAATTTCAGCGTTCTTTCACGCTAATTTAACAAAATTACAGCATCGCGCCGTCGAACACCGTATAATTAGCCGCCTGTAGAGAGGTCAATAACACTTCCATGAAATATCACGATCTTCGCGACTTTCTGACACTCCTGGAACAACAGGGCGAACTAAAACGTATCACTCTGCCGGTCGATCCTCACCTGGAAATCACCGAAATTGCCGACCGGACTCTGCGCGCCGGCGGCCCGGCGCTGCTGTTTGAGAATCCGAAAGGCTATACCATGCCGGTGCTGTGCAATCTGTTCGGCACGCCGCGTCGCGTGGCGTTGGGGATGGGGCAGGAGGATGTCAGTTCGCTGCGCGAGGTGGGTAAACTGTTGGCCTTTCTGAAAGAACCTGAGCCGCCAAAAGGCTTCCGCGACCTGTTTGATAAGCTGCCGCAGTTCAAGCAAGTGCTGAATATGCCGACCAAACGCCTGCGCGGCGCCCCCTGTCAGCAAAAAATCATCCAGGGCGATGATGTCGATCTGAACAAAATCCCGATTATGACCTGCTGGCCGGAAGATGCCGCGCCGCTGATCACCTGGGGGTTGACGGTAACCCGCGGGCCGCACAAAGAGCGGCAGAACCTGGGAATTTATCGCCAGCAGCTGATCGGCAAAAACAAACTGATTATGCGCTGGCTGTCTCATCGCGGCGGCGCGCTGGATTTCCAGGAGTGGTGCGCGGCGCGTCCGGGCGAACGCTTCCCGGTTTCCGTGGCGCTTGGCGCCGATCCGGCAACCATTCTTGGCGCGGTGACGCCGGTGCCCGATACCCTGTCGGAATATGCCTTTGCAGGCCTGCTGCGCGGCACCAAGACCGAAGTGGTTAAGTGCGTCTCCAATGACCTTGAAGTGCCGGCCAGCGCGGAAATTGTGCTAGAAGGCTACATTGAGGCCGGTGAAATGGCGCCGGAAGGCCCGTATGGCGACCACACCGGTTACTACAATGAAGTAGACCAGTTCCCGGTGTTTACGGTAACCCATATTACCCAGCGTGAAGACGCGATTTATCATTCTACCTATACCGGCCGACCGCCCGATGAGCCAGCGGTGCTGGGCGTGGCGCTGAATGAAGTCTTCGTCCCGATCCTGCAAAAGCAGTTCCCGGAAATCGTTGATTTCTATCTGCCGCCGGAAGGGTGCTCCTATCGCCTGGCGGTGGTGACCATGAAAAAACAGTACGCGGGACATGCCAAGCGCGTAATGATGGGCGTCTGGTCGTTCCTGCGCCAGTTTATGTACACCAAGTTCGTGATTGTCTGCGATGACGACGTCAATGCACGCGACTGGAACGATGTGATTTGGGCGATCACTACCCGTATGGACCCGGCTCGTGATACGGTACTGGTAGAGAATACGCCAATTGATTATCTGGATTTTGCCTCGCCGGTTTCCGGCCTGGGTTCAAAAATGGGGCTGGATGCCACCAATAAATGGCCTGGCGAAACCCAGCGTGAATGGGGTCGCCCAATCAAAAAAGATCCTGCCGTTACGGCGCGTATTGACGCCATCTGGGATGAACTGGCCATCTTTAAACAACAGTAAGCGGGGCTAACGCCGCTGTTTTGCTCTATTGACCCGACAGAGGGGACGCATGACAACCTTAAGCTGTAAAGTGACCTCGGTGGAGGCGATTACCGATACCGTATATCGTGTTCGATTAGTGCCGGAAGCGGCATTTTCCTTCCGTGCCGGCCAGTATCTGATGGTGGTAATGGATGAGCGCGACAAGCGCCCGTTCTCCATGGCTTCCACGCCGGCGGAACAGGAATTTATCGAGCTGCATATCGGCGCCTCGGAGCTCAATCTGTACGCGATGGCGGTCATGGATCGCATTCTGAAAGAGCGTGAAATTGAGGTTGATATTCCGCATGGCGAAGCGTGGCTGCGCGATGACGAAGATCGCCCGCTGATTCTGATCGCCGGCGGTACCGGATTCTCTTATGTGCGTTCTATTCTGTTAAGCGCGCTGGCGCGTAACCCGGATCGCGATATTGCCATTTATTGGGGCGGCCGCGAGGCTAAGCATCTGTACGATCTGGCCGAGCTGGAAGCGTTAAGCATCAAGCATCCGAATCTGCGCATCGAGCCGGTGGTTGAACAGCCGGAAGAAGGGTGGCGTGGTCGCTCCGGTACGGTACTCACCGCCGTGCTGCAGGATTACGGTACGCTGGCCGAGCATGACATCTACATTGCCGGTCGTTTTGAGATGGCCAAGATCGCTCGCGACCTGTTCTGTAATGAGCGCGGCGCGCGTGAAGATCGCCTGTTTGGCGATGCGTTTGCGTTTATCTGAAAATAAAAAACCCGCCCCTGACAGGCGGGAAGAACGGCAACTAAACCTGCTCTCTTCGCCATAGCCGCCAGGTTCTGGTGGCAATGGCGTTGAGATACCCTTTCGCTTAAACCCGCTCAAACACGGTAGCGATCCCTTGTCCCAGGCCGATACACATGGTGGCGAGGCCGAACTGAGCGTCTTTGCGCTCCATCTGGTTGATCAACGTGGTGCTAATGCGCGCCCCGGAGCAGCCCAGCGGATGACCGAGCGCGATCGCCCCGCCGTTGAGGTTGATCTTCTCATCGATCTGCTCCATTAAGCCCAGATCTTTAATACACGGTAGGATCTGCGCGGCAAATGCTTCATTCATTTCAAAAACGTCGATATCACTGGTGGATAAGCCCGCTTTTTTCAGCGCCAGCTTTGAGGCCGGAACCGGGCCATAACCCATAATGGACGGGTCGCAGCCGACCACCGCCATTGAACGGACGCGAGCGCGCGGCTTCAGCCCCAGCTCGCGAGCGCGGCTTTCGCTCATCAGCAGCATCGCCGCTGCGCCATCGGAAAGGGCGGAAGAGGTACCCGCCGTTACCGTACCGGTCACCGGGTCAAACGCCGGTTTAAGCGTGGACAGCGTCTCGACGGTGGTTTCCGGGCGGATCACCTCGTCATAGTTAAAGGACTTGAGTACGCCATCGGCATCGTGGCCGCCGGTGGGGATAATCTCCGCTTTGAATGCGCCGGACTGGGTTGCGGCCCAGGCACGAGCGTGAGAGCGCGCGGCGAACTGATCCTGCATCTCGCGGCTAATACCGTGCAGACGCGCCAGCATCTCCGCAGTCAGCCCCATCATCCCTGCCGCCTTTGCCACGTTGCGGCTGAGGCCCGGATGGAAATCGACGCCGTGGCTCATTGGCACATGGCCCATGTGCTCGACGCCGCCAATCAGGCAGACGCTGGCATCGCCGGTCATGATCATACGGGCCGCATCGTGCAGCGCCTGCATGGAAGAACCGCACAGACGGTTGACCGTATTTGCTGGTACCGAATGCGGGATCTCCGCCAGCAGCGCCGCGTTTCGGGCGATGTTAAAACCCTGCTCGAGGGTTTGCTGCACGCAACCCCAGTAGATATCGTCTATCGCGCTTGCCTCAAGCGACGGATTGCGCGACAGCAGGCTACGCATCAGGTGCGCGGAGAGGTCTTCCGCGCGCACGTGGCGAAATGCGCCGCCCTTCGAACGGCCCATCGGGGTGCGAATTGCATCGACAATGACAACCTGTTCCATTGTGACTCCTTAAGCCGTTTTCAGAGCGCCAACCGGACGGGCTGGCTCTACCTGGGGATAATACGCTTCGTTATGGCGCGCTTTGTCACGCAGACCGGCTGGCACTTCATACAGCGGGCCAAGGTGCTGGTATTGCTGCGCCATATCGAGATACTTCGCGCTGCCGATGGTGTCCAGCCAGCGGAATGCGCCGCCGTGGAACGGAGGGAAGCCCAGGCCGTATACCAGCGCCATATCCGCTTCCGCCGGGCTGGCGATAATGCCTTCTTCCAGGCAGCGGACAACTTCGTTAACCATGGGGATCATCATGCGGGCGATAATCTCTTCATCGCTGAAATCGCGCTTCGGCTGGCTGACGTCGGCCAGCAGGCTGTCGACGGCAGCATCTTCTTCTTTCTTCGGCTTACCTTTGCTGTCGTCTTTATAGCGCCAGAAGCCGAGGCCGTTCTTCTGGCCGAAACGGTTGGCGTCAAACAGGGCGTCGATGGCGTCGCGATAATCTTTCTGCATCCGCTGCGGGAAGCCCGCCGCCATGACCGCCTGAGCATGGTGCGCGGTATCGATGCCGACCACGTCCAGCAGATAAGCCGGGCCCATCGGCCAGCCAAACTGTTTCTCCATCACTTTGTCGACTTTGCGGAAGTCCGCCCCGTCGCGCAGCAGCTGGCTGAAGCCGGCGAAGTAGGGGAACAGTACCCGGTTGACGAAGAAGCCGGGACAATCATTCACCACAATCGGCGTTTTGCCCATTTTGCTGGCCCAGGCCACCACTTTGGCAATGGTATTATCCGAGGTTTTTTCGCCGCGGATCACTTCAACCAGCGGCATGCGATGCACCGGGTTAAAGAAGTGCATACCGCAGAAGTTTTCCGGGCGCTGCAGAACGCTGGCCAGCTCGCTGATAGGGATCGTTGAGGTGTTGGACGCCAGCACGGTATCCGGGCGCACTTTTGTCTCGGTTTCCGCTAGTACGGCTTTCTTCACTTTCGGGTTTTCGACCACCGCTTCCACAACCACGTCGACGCGATCAAAACCGCTGTATTCCAGGCTTGGCTGAATGGTGCTAATCACTCCGGCCAGCTTCAGACCGTCGATTTTGCCGCGTTCCAGCTGTTTATTCAGCAGTTTCGCCGCTTCGGTCATGCCCAGGGTCAGCGATTTGTCGCTGATGTCTTTCATCACCACCGGCACGCCCTTCCAGGCCGACTGGTAAGCGATACCGCCGCCCATAATGCCAGCGCCCAGGACGGCAGCATGCTTCGGCGTCTCGACATCTTTGGTCAGCTTTTTCGCTTTCGCTTTGACGTACTGGTCGTTCAGGAAGATACCAACCAGCGCGCGGGCCTCATTGGTATGGGCCAGCGGGACAAAGCTTTTATTTTCCAGCACCAGGGCTTCTTCACGACCAAGACGCGCGGCGGCTTCAATGGTTTTGACCGCGGTGATCGGCGCCGGGTAATGCTTCCCGGCGGTTTGCGCGACCATGCCTTTGGCAATCGTGAAGCTCATAGCGGCTTCAATTTTGCTGAGCTTCAGCGGCTCCAGCTTCGGCTGACGTTTCGCTTTCCAGTCCAGGTCGCCATTCATGGCCTGACGTAGGATCGCCAGCGCGCCGTCGCGTAGTTTTTCCGCAGCGACCACGCCATCCACCAGGCCGATTTTCAGTGCTTGATCGGCGCCGACGTCTTTCCCGGCGGCAATAATTTCCAGCGCGCTATCGGCGCCGAGCAGGCGCGGCAGACGCACGGAACCGCCGAAGCCCGGCATAATGCCGAGCTTGGTTTCTGGCAGCCCAATGCGCAGGTCCGGCGTCGCCAGGCGGTAATCGGTCGCCAGCACACATTCGCAACCGCCGCCCAGCGCATAGCCATTGACGGCAGAGATAGTGGGGACGGGGAGATCTTCCAGACGATTGAAGACGCTGTTAGCAAAATGCAGCCACTGGCTTAACTGCTCCTCAGGGACCAGGAACAGCGAGAGGAATTCGGTGATATCCGCGCCGACGATAAATGCCGCTTTTTCAGAGCGCAGCAGCAGACCTTTGAGATCGCTTTGTTTTTCCAGTACGTCCAGCGCATGACCAAGGCTGGCTACGGTTGCGGTATCAAGCTTGTTGACCGAACCTGGGGCATCGAACACCAGTTCGGCGATGCCATCTTCCAGCCAGTCGAGGTACAGGGTGTCGCCTTTGTAGAGCATGTCAGTCTCCTGAATCCAGCAATATGATCTGGTCATACCAGATGAAACGGAGTGTGGAATTTATGTTAAAGAATTGCAAATTAGTCTTTAAATAATTGCTGGTCGGATCACATCCGGCGGAAATCACCCGCACGCAGGTCGATGTGCTAAGATGCGGTGTATCACGATCCCATAAAAGCAAAGGATAAAAGATGGAATCCCTGGCCGCGCTCTATAAAAATCATATTGTTACCCTACAAGAACGTACCCGCGACGTCCTGGCCCGTTTTCAAATGGATGCTCTGCTGATTCACTCCGGCGAGCTGGTTAACGTCTTCCTTGATGACCATCCGTACCCGTTCAAGGTCAATCCGCAGTTCAAAGCCTGGGTGCCTGTGACTCAGGTGCCTAACTGCTGGCTGCTGGTGGACGGTGTGAATAAACCGAAGCTGTGGTTCTATCTGCCGGTAGATTACTGGCATAACGTTGAGCCGTTGCCAACCTCTTTCTGGACCGAAGAGATAGACGTGATCGCGCTACCGAAGGCCGATGGCATCGGCAGCCAGCTGCCTGCCGCTCGCGGTAATATTGGCTATATCGGCCCGGTGCCTGAGCGCGCGCTGGGCCTGGGTATCGCCGCGGATAAGATCAACCCGAAAGGGGTTATCGACTACCTGCATTACTACCGGGCTTACAAAACCGATTACGAGCTGGCCTGCATGCGTGAAGCGCAGAAGTCGGCGGTGAATGGTCATCGTGCGGCCTACGAAGCTTTCCAGTCGGGGATGAGCGAATTCGATATCAACCAGGCCTATCTCACCGCCACCGGCCATCGTGATACCGACGTGCCTTACAGCAATATTGTCGCTCTGAATGAGCATGCCTCCGTCCTGCACTACACCAAACTGGACCATCGTGCCCCGGCGGAGATGCGCAGTTTCCTGCTCGACGCCGGTGCGGAATATAACGGCTATGCCGCAGATCTGACGCGCACCTGGGCGGCGCACGGCGATAACGACTTTGCCCATCTGATCAAAGACGTTAACGATGAGCAGCAGGCGCTGATTAGTACCATGAAGGCCGGTACCAGTTACATTGATTACCATATCCAGTTCCATCAGCGTATCGCGAAGCTGTTGCGTAAACACCAGTTGGTTACCGACATGAGCGAAGAGGCGATGGTGGAGAATGACCTGACCGGGCCGTTTATGCCGCACGGGATTGGCCATCCGCTGGGTCTGCAGGTGCATGATGTCGCTGGCTTTATGCAGGATGACACCGGTACGCATCTGGCGGCGCCGTCGAAATACCCGTATCTGCGCTGCACCCGTATTATCGAGCCGCGGATGGTGTTAACTATTGAACCCGGCATCTACTTCATCGAGTCGTTACTGGCGCCGTGGCGTGAAGGCCCGTTCAGCAAGCACTTTAACTGGCAAAAAATTGACGCCATGAAGCCGTTCGGTGGGATCCGTATCGAAGATAACGTGGTGATTCACGAAAACAGTATCGAAAATATGACGCGCGATCTGAAGCTGGCCTGATGGAGAGCTGGTTAATCCCGGCGGCGCCGGTTACCGTCGTTGAGGAGATTAAAAAAAGCCGTTTTATCACGCTGTTGGCGCATACCGACGGCGTGGCGGCGGCAAAAGCTTTTGTCGAGTCCGTCAGAACGGATCACCCTGATGCCCGCCACCACTGCGTGGCGTGGGTCGCGGGGCCGCCTGATGATTCGCAACAGCTGGGGTTTTCAGACGATGGCGAACCGGCGGGAACGGCGGGTAAACCGATGCTGGCGCAGCTGATGGGAAGCGGCGTCGGCGAGATAACCGCTGTCGTCGTGCGTTACTACGGTGGTATCCTGCTGGGCACCGGCGGTCTGGTTAAGGCCTATGGCGGCGGGGTGCATCAGGCGCTGGCGCAGCTGACGACGCTGCGCAAGACGCCGTTAACGGCATATACTTTGCAGTGTGAGTATGGGCAACTGGCCGGCGTCGAAGCGCTGCTCACCCAATTCTCCGGAAACGTCGTTGAAAGCGAATATCTGGCGTCAGTTCGGCTGCGCGTGGCGCTTCCCCAGGCCGAAGTGGCGGCTTTTTCAGCAAGACTGGCTGATTTTAGTCGTGGTTCATTGCAATTACTGAAGATTAACGAATAATCCCCTCTGTTTTTTGCCTATCAAAGGAAGCGCCAGAGATGCATTTTCGCGCCATAACCCGAATCGTTGGACTGCTGGTCATCTTGTTTTCGGGGACGATGATCGTCCCGGGATTAGTGGCCCTGATATATCGCGATGGCGCGGGACGGGCCTTCACTCAAACCTTCTTTGTCGCTCTGGCGATCGGCTCCATGCTGTGGTGGCCGAACCGTAAGCAAAAAGGCGAACTGAAATCTCGTGAAGGGTTTCTGATCGTGGTGCTGTTCTGGACCGTGCTGGGGAGCGTGGGGGCCTTGCCCTTTATCTTCTCCGAACAGCCGAACCTGACGGTGACGGATGCCTTCTTCGAGTCATTTTCCGGCCTGACGACGACCGGGGCGACCACTCTGGTGGGGCTGGACTCGCTTCCGCACGCTATCCTCTTTTATCGCCAGATGCTGCAGTGGTTCGGCGGCATGGGGATCATTGTGCTGGCGGTAGCGATTCTGCCTATCCTCGGCGTCGGGGGGATGCAGCTCTACCGCGCGGAAATGCCCGGCCCGCTGAAGGATAACAAGATGCGTCCGCGTATTGCCGAGACGGCGAAGACATTGTGGCTCATCTATGTGTTACTCACGATCGCCTGCGCATTGGCGCTCTGGTTTGCCGGTATGCCGGCGTTCGATGCGATCGGGCACAGTTTCGCCACCATCGCCATCGGCGGTTTCTCGACTCACGATGCCAGCGTCGGCTATTTCAACAGCCCGATGATCAACTCCATCATTGCCATCTTCCTGCTGATCTCCGGCTGTAATTACGGTCTGCATTTTTCGTTGTTGAGCGGACGCAGCCTGAAGGTGTACTGGCGCGACCCCGAATTTAGGATGTTCATTGGCGTCCAGTTGACGCTGGTCATCGTCTGTACGCTGGTGCTATGGCTTCATAACGTGTACGGCTCGGTGTTGACGACGCTGAACCAGGCGTTTTTCCAGGTGGTGTCGATGGCGACCACCGCGGGGTTCACCACCGATAGCATTGCACGCTGGCCGCTGTTCCTTCCGGTGCTGTTGCTGTGCTCCGCATTTATCGGCGGCTGCGCTGGCTCCACGGGCGGTGGATTAAAAGTGATCCGTATCTTGTTGCTGTTCAAGCAGGGCAACCGTGAGCTGAAGCGGCTGGTGCACCCGAATGCTGTGTATAGCATTAAATTAGGTAACCGCGCGCTGCCGGAACGTATTCTGGAAGCGGTATGGGGATTCTTCTCCGCCTATGCGCTGGTCTTTATCATTAGTATGCTGGCGATTATCGCCACCGGGGTGGATGACTTCTCTGCTTTCGCCTCCGTGGTGGCGACATTGAACAACCTCGGGCCTGGGCTCGGCGTCGTCGCGGATAACTTTGCCACCATGAACCCGGTCGCGAAATGGATCCTGATTGCTAATATGCTGTTTGGTCGTCTGGAAGTGTTCACCTTACTGGTGCTCTTTACCCCCACTTTCTGGCGCGAATAACAGGAGTGCTCGTGAAAACTTTAATTCTCTTCTCCACCCGCGACGGGCAGACCCGTGAAATCGCTTCGTTTCTCGCCTCTGAGCTTAAAGAGCTGGGCATCGATGCGGACACCCTGAACCTGAACCGTACCGATGTCGTCGAATGGCATCACTACGATCGGGTGGTCATTGGCGCGTCGATTCGCTACGGGCACTTTCATCCGGCGGTGGACCGCTTTGTGAAAAAGCATCTGGCAGCATTGCAGGCGCTGCCGGGGGCATTCTTTTCGGTTAACCTGGTGGCGCGTAAACCCGAGAAGCGCACGCCGCAGACCAACAGCTATACGCGTAAGTTTCTGCTGAACTCGCCGTGGCAGCCGCAGAGCTGCGCGGTATTTGCCGGCGCGCTGCGCTACCCGCGCTACAGCTGGTACGATCGGTTTATGATCCGCCTGATTATGAAAATGACCGGGGGTGAAACGGATACCCGCAAAGAAGTGGTCTATACCGACTGGCAACAGGTATCCCGGTTTGCTCGGGAAATCGCACAAATGGCGCGCAAATAGCGCGTAAAACTCGCGTTGTGATGGAAAATCGAGCGAACGAAAAGTTTTTTTGCATTTCCCCTTGTCACCTCAGAATTACTCCCTATAATGCGCCTCCACTGACACGGAACAACGGCAAACAAGCCGCCGGGTCAGCGGGGTTCCGGTGAGAACCTCGCAGAG
>NZ_JAGRQY010000198.1:0-2437 GCF_018223905.1 Klebsiella sp. 28 | reverse complement strand
TTTATACGTACGGGGGCTAAAGGACGTAACTCAACGTATTTTAAGACCTTTATGAAAGTGATTGCAAATAAAAAAGAGAATTCCAACTATCCTTTACATCATTATGACGATATTTTATTACGGTTTTATGAGTACTATCATCGAGTATTGATTAAAAATGATAATGAGTTGAATAACCTCACACTTTTTATTTATCAACATCTTGAGGGCGAAGGGAGTCAGTCATTATATTTCTTTTTGTCTTATTTCTGTCTTAATAAAAATGATCAACAAGCAATAGACTATGCTTTAACGTGTTTGAACTCAAGAAATTATGCAGATGGAACATCGTATAATTTTTCATTATGTAAGAATACAATAAGAGCAACTATTCGCTGTAACCTTTGGCATGAATATGATAAGTGGATGGACATTTTAGAATCAGCAGTTGGTGGTGATAATCCAGAGTTGTTACAGTTACGAGAACAAGGTGAATGTGCAATAAATAAAGCATTAGCTAGACATGAACATCCAATAAATCCCACCAATGTAACTCCAATTACCCTGGATTCTGTGAAGACAGAAGAATTGTTGATATTGTTATCAATAATTGATGGATGTGGTGGGGATTGGGGAATTGTTGCTAAAGAAGAACTTTTACGCTATACATTTCCATCAAAGGAAATTGCAAACAAGCAACTAATAAATCTGCTCACTCAGCATATTCTCAAAATTTCAGTTTCTGATTTTTCTTCATTGAAAGATGATGATTTATATAACTTTGACGCATTCATCAACCTCTGCCGTTTCCACTTAAATATAATTGGAATAAGTGATACGAAAACTATATCGTTAAAAGTTTTACAAGAAGAGGTTTTAAAGAGGGAGGATATAAAAGATAGTATTATCAATCTTTGGCGTAAAATTAATCTAGGGTATTTTTACAATACGTTAGAATATTATCTTTCCAAAATATCTGAGCGATGGGCTCAGGAATTTCTTCTTAACGAAAATACTAGGCAGCGACTAGAGAATATTATAACCAGTGCTAGGCGATTGTCTTTTTCAGCATATAAATCGGTTAATTCGACAGTAGGGTTTCATGAATTACAAAGTACGGGAACAAAACACACACAAAATATGCTTTTGCATGAGATAAATAAATATATCAGTTTTATTGAGCAAAGTGATGTTGATTATTCAAAGCCACGTTATGATAAAATGCCTATACTTTCAGTAGAAAGGCAGTTATATGATTTGTTTAATCTTGAGCCAGCAATTTTGTATAATGAAGTTCCATCTATAGGTATTGTTGAAAACTGTATGCTGCTTGATGAGTTTTGATAGTTGTCTATGGATGGTCTCAATAATCTCCATTTCAGTAGTATTAGATTTAGATGAAAATATTTTGGGGAGTATTACATGTTAAACAGGCAAGTCAGGCAGATTCACCCCAAGAGGATAAAGATAGCCAAACTAAGACATTTGGCGATTATTCGGAGTCCCCTAACATTGTTCTGCTTGGCGATCCTGGTGCTGGAAAAACCCATCTTTTCAAACAATTTTCGGCATTTCATAGGGCAAACTATCTGACGGTACGGCACTTTCTAAGTGGTGTTCCGATAGATAACCAAAAAGCTCTATTTATTGATGCATTAGATGAAAAAAGGAGCAGTCATAACAGTAGCGATGTTATAGATGTCATAGTCCGAAGGCTTTTTTCCCAAACACCGCAAAAAGTCAGAATCTCCTGTCGCTCTCAGGATATTTACGAATCTTATCAACGAATCGAAGATGTTCTTTTCATAAAAGAAAGTGATTTTATTCGCCATTTCGAACATTTACTTCAGATAACGCGTTCAGCAATTTTTTCGTTTACTTTTATGGTGAGGCATGAGGGGATGAAAGAGAAGAAAGAGGATATCCACTATTTGACCAGAGAATTACATGCGAAAAAATATCCAGAAGATTGGGAGTAAAGTTACTATATGTGTCGCCTTGGTCAACAGTAACTATTGTGCATATTTATAACAATTTGCGATCTGTATTCCACCACTTCCTATTGCTGTTTTTGACCGAAAGCGGAATCTTTTACCCGCACCTGCAAAATCAGGCGCCGGGATTGGAACCCTGAGAAATGTTACAGGAGACATACGACGCGCCCCGCGTCTTTTTTTATGTCGTGCGCTCGGCTATACCTCAATGGATGAGATTGGAACCTCTGGTGGTGGGTTTTAAACCCGTTACAGGAGGCTGCCTCTATGGCTACTATCCCAATCCAGACATATCCGTTACTTGCTGTTCCCTTTAATGCTGCCACGGATTTCACCGTACTCGCTGGTCATTGCGAAACCTTTGCCGAAACCCTGATTGAAAGCAACGATCCCACGCTGAAAATGGCGCTCTGCGGCAGACTAAACGCCTGTCTGACGCTGCTCCAGCCCACGCTGTTAGAGCC
>NZ_JAGRQY010000197.1:0-1077 GCF_018223905.1 Klebsiella sp. 28 | reverse complement strand
GTTGAGCAAAGTCTTGAGCAACTTTCTAACATTTCGTCAGAGTTCGAACCATCAAGTCAACTACAACGAAAAATGGCCCTATAAATCGATCCTCCGCTTTTCGTTTGAAATGGTTCT
The DNA here is from genome assembly GCF_018223905.1 of Klebsiella sp. 28. Classification (NCBI taxonomy): domain Bacteria; kingdom Pseudomonadati; phylum Pseudomonadota; class Gammaproteobacteria; order Enterobacterales; family Enterobacteriaceae; genus Klebsiella; species Klebsiella sp. 28. The sequence goes on along the minus strand of NZ_JAGRQY010000197.1, from coordinate 960 downwards.
AATAGATTGCTCTAATGCTAATATTTACTATATTATTAATATGTTGGTGTGTTTTAAATCGATCATCAGACAATACTGCACACCCTTCGATCCCCCATTTCAAACACAGGATGGCATAGTATGAGTGAAGCATTAAAGGTACTGAACAATATTCGTACACTTCGCGCACAGGCTCGTGAAACTGATCTGGAAACGCTGGAAGAGATGCTGGAAAAGTTAACAGCAATCGTTGAAGATCGTCGTGAGGAAGAAAGTGCCATCCGTAAAGAACAAGAACAACGTCAGGCTAAGCTTGAAGCCTTCCGCCAGAAACTGTTAGAAGATGGTATCGATCCTGCGGAGCTACTTTCAGCGGTAGGTTCCACTAAGCCTAAAACCAAATCGACACGCACTCCACGCCCTGCTAAATACAAATATACAGATGAAAACGGTAATGAACAGACTTGGACGGGTCAGGGCCGTACTCCGAAAGCAATAGTGGCTGCTATTGAAGCAGGTAAAACACTGGAAGATTTCCAGATTTAATCTCATTACATTTTTTATTAAAAGCCGCCAATGTAATATTGTCGGCTATGCTCTTCACTTTAATTCTTACGATACGAATATGAGAAAGATATGACTGACCTATTCGATATAATCTATTCAGATCACCGTTCAATTAAACATATACAAACCTGATCATGTGATTATAATATGATTCTTAGGCGAATCATTATCAGGGAAAACATGAACAGAGTTAATCTACGTCAGAGACAACGGAATTCTCTGTTATTATTTTCAAACTTATTATCTACTTGATAGTATTAGGTATAAATCAAGGTTTTAATAATAATTTTTAACGAAAATAACCTGATTTATCATACGAACCCAAATGGTTCTATGATAGTTTTAAAACAATTTCTTGTTTTTATGTATTTTTCATCTCTGTGTGAAAAATCTCTAGCCACTATCTATGTAAAT
>NZ_JAGRQY010000196.1:0-8799 GCF_018223905.1 Klebsiella sp. 28 | reverse complement strand
CCGCCAGGCCAGCGGCCTGCGCCTGTGGCAGGGTGGCGCACAGGGTTTGACCGTCCGCCAGGGTCATCAGTACTTCGCACTGTCCGGACCCGCATTCGATATGACTGATACGTCCCGACAGCTGGTTATCGGCCTGGCGGAAGGAACGGAGGCGATCGCTTACTTCAATGCCGATCGCATCATTCTCGCGACGTTATGCTGACCCCATTGACATTACGCGCCTGAAGTCGTATCCCTGATGCACATCGCTGCAAAAAATGGGATACATCATGTCATCATTGCAAATTTCGCAAGGCACGTTTCGCCTGAGCGATACAAAGACCTTAAAAATAGACCACCTGAGCGTGGCGGCGGGTGAAAGCTGGGCGTTCGTCGGCAGCAACGGCAGCGGCAAATCCGCCCTCGCGCGGGCCCTGGCCGGCGACCTGACCCTGCTCAGCGGCCAGCGCGAAAGCCACTTCTCCCGCGTAACCCGCCTCTCCTTCGAGCAGTTGCAGAAGCTGGTCAGCGACGAGTGGCAGCGCAATAACACCGACCTGCTCAGCCCTGGCGAAGAAGATACCGGCCGCACCACCGCGGAGATTATCCAGGATGACGTGAAAGATCCTGCCCGCTGCGCGCGCCTGGCCGAACAGTTTGGCATCAGCGCCCTGCTGGACCGCCGGTTTAAATACCTGTCGACCGGGGAAACGCGTAAGACCCTGCTGTGTCAGGCCCTGATGACCGATCCGCAACTGCTGATCCTCGATGAACCTTTCGACGGTCTCGACGTCAACTCCCGCCAGCAGCTGGCTGCCCTGCTGGCCGACCTGCACAGCGCCGGCATCACCCTGGTGCTGGTGCTCAACCGTTTCGATGAGATCCCGGAGTTTGTGCAATTCGCCGGCGTGCTGGCTGACTGCACCCTTAGCGAGACCGGCGAGAAGTCTTCCCTGCTGCAGCAGGCGCTGGTCGCCCAGCTGGCGCACAGTGAAAAACTGGACGGCATCACCCTGCCGGAGCCGGATGTCCCACCGGCCCGTCATGCGCTGGCAGACTCGGCGCCGCGTATCGTGCTCAACGACGGCGTGGTCTCCTATAACGATCGCCCGGTCATCAATCACCTCTCATGGACCGTGAATCCGGGCGAACACTGGCAGATCGTCGGTCCCAACGGCGCCGGTAAATCTACGCTGCTGAGCCTGGTCACCGGGGATCATCCGCAGGGCTACAGCAACGATCTCACGCTCTTTGGCCGCCGGCGCGGCAGCGGTGAGACCATCTGGGATATTAAAAAGCATATCGGCTACGTCAGCAGCAGCCTGCATCTGGACTACCGGGTCAGCACCAACGTCCGCAACGTCATCCTGTCGGGATATTTTGACTCGATCGGCATTTATCAGGCGGTCTCCGACAAGCAGCATAAGCTGGTGCAGCAATGGCTGGATATTCTCGGCATCGATAAGCGCACCGCCGACGCGCCGTTTCACAGTCTGTCGTGGGGCCAGCAGCGGCTGGCGCTTATCGTCCGCGCGCTGGTGAAGCATCCAACCCTGCTGATCCTCGATGAACCGCTGCAGGGGCTGGACCCCCTCAACCGCCAGCTGGTGCGCCGCTTTGTCGACGTGTTGATTGGCGAAGGGGCCACACAGCTGCTGTTTGTCTCGCACCATGCGGAAGATGCCCCGGACTGTATTACCCATCGCCTGGCGTTCGTTCCCAGTGGAGACGGTTACACTTATCAGCTCGGCCCTGTGGCCTGACGCCCCCTGCCGGGGATCGAAAGATCCCTGGTATTTTTCAGAAAAATAGCGCCAAACAAACCTAATACATTGAATTAAAATTAAAAATATAAAATTTACGTTATTTATACCCCAAGTGTAAACGATTCCACTAACTTGCCCTATGTCACACTTTTCACTTCTTTGATATGCTATCTTCCTCACAAACGATAAGCCGAATGGAGCGAATCATGAAAGTTCTGGTTACAGGTGGTAGCGGTTACATTGGAAGTCATACCTGCGTTCAACTGCTGCAGCAGGGACACGAGGTGGTGATCCTCGACAATCTCTGCAACAGCAAGCGCAGCGTACTGCCGGTGATTGAACGTCTCGGCGGCAAAGAAGCCACCTTTATTGAAGGCGATATTCGTAACGAAGCGCTGATGACGGAGATCCTCCACGATCACGCCATTGAGGCAGTGATCCACTTCGCCGGGCTGAAAGCCGTCGGGGAGTCCGTCGCCAAGCCGCTGGAATATTACGACAATAACGTCACCGGCACACTGAAATTAGTCTCTGCCATGCGCGCCGCTGGCGTGAAGAACTTTATCTTTAGCTCCTCCGCTACCGTCTACGGCGATCAGCCGAAAATCCCGTATGTCGAAAGCTTCCCGACCGGCACCCCGCAAAGCCCCTACGGCAAAAGCAAGCTGATGGTGGAGCAGATCCTGACCGACCTGCAGAAAGCCCAGCCGGAGTGGAGCATTGCCCTGCTGCGCTACTTCAACCCGGTCGGCGCCCACCCGTCGGGCGACATGGGGGAAGACCCGCAGGGGATCCCGAACAACCTGATGCCCTACATCGCCCAGGTCGCCGTTGGCCGTCGCGAATCGCTGGCCATTTTTGGTAACGACTATCCGACCGAAGATGGTACCGGCGTGCGCGATTACATCCATGTGATGGACCTCGCCGATGGCCACGTCGCGGCCATGGAAAAACTGGCTGACAAAGCCGGGGTGCATATCTACAACCTTGGCGCCGGCGTCGGCAGCAGCGTGCTCGACGTAGTCAATGCTTTCAGCAAGGCCTGCGGCAAACCCATTAACTACCATTTCGCGCCGCGCCGCGATGGCGACCTCCCGGCCTACTGGGCGGATGCTGCCAAGGCCGACCGCGAGCTGAACTGGCGCGTAACGCGCAACCTGGACGAAATGGCGCAGGACACCTGGCACTGGCAGTCCCGTCATCCGCAGGGTTATCCAGACTAAGGAACCTTCATGAGCGTATTTAACCTCGTTGACCATCCACATCGTCGTTATAACCCGTTAACCGGACAGTGGATTCTGGTTTCTCCGCATCGCGCCAAGCGCCCCTGGCAGGGGGCGCAGGAAACGCCGGCAAAACAGACCTTGCCGGCCCACGATCCGGACTGTTTCCTGTGCCCGGGCAACACCCGGGTGACCGGCGACACTAACCCGAATTACACCGGTACCTACGTATTTACCAACGACTTTGCGGCCCTGATGACCGACACCCCGGACGCACCGGAGAGTGACGATCCGCTGATGCGCTGCCAGAGCGCCCGCGGCACCAGTCGGGTGATCTGCTTCTCGCCAGACCACAGCAAAACGCTGCCGGAACTGAGCCTTGGAGCGCTGGAAGACGTGGTTAAAACGTGGCAGGAACAGACCGCGGACCTCGGGAAAAGCTACCCGTGGGTGCAGGTTTTTGAAAACAAAGGGGCAGCGATGGGCTGCTCCAACCCTCACCCGCATGGTCAGGTGTGGGCCAACAGTTTCCTGCCCAATGAAGCGGAACGGGAAGACCGTCTGCAGAAAGAGTATTACGCCGCACAGGGCCAGCCGATGCTGCTGGACTATGTGCAGCGCGAACTGGCCGACGGCAGCCGCACGGTGGTGGACACCGAGCACTGGCTGGCGGTGGTGCCCTACTGGGCCGCCTGGCCGTTCGAAACGCTGCTGTTGCCGAAAGCGCACGTGCAGCGCATTACCGATCTCACCGACGCCCAGCGCAGCGATCTGGCGCTGGCGTTGAAAAAGCTGACCAGCCGTTACGACAACCTGTTCCAGTGCTCATTCCCCTACTCCATGGGCTGGCACGGCGCGCCGTTTAACGACGAAGACCATAACCACTGGCAGCTTCATGCCCACTTTTATCCGCCGCTGCTGCGCTCCGCGACGGTCCGCAAGTTTATGGTTGGTTATGAAATGCTGGCCGAAACTCAGCGCGATCTGACCGCCGAGCAAGCTGCCGAACGACTGCGCGCCGTCAGCGACGTCCATTTTCGTGAATCCGGAGTGTAATGATGAGTCTGAAAGAGAAAACCCAAACCCTGTTCGCTGACGCCTTCGGCTACCCGGCCAGCCATGTCATTCAAGCGCCAGGCCGCGTCAACCTGATCGGCGAGCATACCGATTACAACGACGGTTTTGTGCTGCCCTGCGCTATCGACTACCAGACAGTGATCAGCTGTGCGCCGCGCGACGATCGTACCGTGCGGGTGATTGCCGCCGATTACGATAATCAGACCGATGAGTTCTCTCTCGACGCGCCGATTATCAGCCACGACACCCAGCAGTGGTCTAACTATGTCCGCGGCGTGGTAAAGCATCTGCAGCAGCGGAACAGCCACTTTGGCGGCGCGGATCTGGTGATCAGCGGCAATGTACCGCAGGGTGCGGGGTTAAGCTCCTCAGCCTCGCTGGAAGTCGCCGTCGGCACCGTGTTCCAACAGCTGTATCATCTGCCGCTGGATGGCGCGCAAATCGCCCTCAACGGCCAGGAGGCGGAAAACCAGTTCGTCGGCTGCAACTGCGGCATCATGGATCAGCTGATTTCAGCGCTGGGCAAAAAAGACCACGCGCTGCTGATCGACTGCCGTTCGCTGGGCACCAAAGCCGTCTCGATGCCGAAAGGCGTGGCGGTGGTAATCATCAACAGCAACTTTAAGCGCACCCTCGTCGGCAGCGAGTACAACACCCGTCGTGAACAGTGCGAAACCGGCGCGCGCTTCTTCCAGCAGCCCGCCCTGCGCGATGTCACCCTTGAGCAATTTAACGCCGTCGCCCATGAGCTGGATCCGGTCGTCGCGAAGCGCGTACGCCATGTGCTGACGGAGAATGCCCGCACTGTGGAAGCCGCCAGCGCCCTCGAAAAAGGCGACCTGAAGCGGATGGGTGAGCTGATGGCAGAGTCCCACGCCTCGATGCGTGATGATTTCGAGATCACCGTCCCGCAGATCGACACCCTGGTGGAGATCGTTAAGGCCGCGATCGGCGATAAGGGCGGCGTGCGCATGACCGGCGGCGGCTTTGGCGGCTGCGTGGTAGCGTTAATCCCGGAAGAACTGGTCGATACCGTTCAGCAGGCCGTTGCCAACGAGTATGAAGCGAAAACCGGTATTAAAGAGACATTCTATGTCTGCAAACCGTCACAGGGGGCTGGCCAATGCTAACGCAAACCACCGCGCTGGCCCCGGACGGTCAGCCATGGCAGCAGGTGACCCTGCGCAATAAGTCGGGGATGACCGTCACCGTGGCTGACTGGGGCGCGACGCTGCTCAGCGCCGAGGTGCCGCTGGCCGATGGCAGCCTGCGCCGACCGCTGCTGGGCTGCGCAAAGCTGGAAGACTATGCTCGCCAGGCCGCATTTCTTGGCGCCTCGGTAGGCCGCTACGCCAACCGTATCGGCCACAGCCGCTTCCCGCTTGACGGCCAGGTCGTCAACGTCACGCCGTCAAACGACGCGGGCCACCAGCTCCACGGCGGCCCGGAAGGGTTTGATAAGCGCCGCTGGCGCATTGTCCACGCCGACGAGCAGGAAGTGCTGTTCGCCCTGACCTCGCCCGATGGCGATCAAGGCTTTCCGGGCACCCTGCAGGCCACCGCGCACTATCGTCTGAGCGACGATAACCGCATCGCGATTACCTATCGCGCCACCGTGGACCAACCCTGCCCGGTGAATATGACAAATCACGTCTATTTCAACCTCGACGGTGAGCAGGGCGATGTGCGCCAGCATCAGCTCCAGATCCTCGCCCAGAGGTATCTGCCGGTGGAAAGCGACGGTATCCCGGGTGGCGAACTGAAAGATGTTGCTAACACCAGCTTTGATTTCCGCCAGCCGAAAACCATCGCCGCCGACTTCCTCGCGGATGCCGATCAGCAAAAGGTGAAGGGATACGATCATGCCTTCCTGCTGGATGCCCAAGGCGACGCCAGCCAGCCTGCGGCACAGGTCTGGTCGCAGGATGGCAAGCTGCAGATGACGGTCTATACCTCCGCTCCGGCGCTGCAGTTTTACTCCGGCAACTATCTCGGCGGCACCCCGTCGCAGACGACGGAGCCCTACGCCGACTGGCAGGGGCTGGCGCTGGAGAGCGAATTCCTGCCGGATTCGCCGAACCATCCGCAATGGCCGCAGCCGGACTGTGTATTACGTCCGGGCCAGGAGTACGTCAGCCTGACGGAATATCAGTTTATCGCCCGATAATCGCCAGCGCCCTCCATCAGGGGGCGCTGTTTTTCGTCCCCGCCCTCCTCTCTGCCGCCTCTTTTTTCAGCAACCTGCTCTATTTTCCGTCACCAAAGGACAAAAAAATAACCTGTGTATTACAAGCACCTTACACTGCGCCACTATTTTCGCTATGGTTAGGGATAAGCATTGCCGTGCGCCAAATCACGGCAATATAATGAGAATAGTTATCAATCAATAACACATACACCATCACATTCAGCGCACCGTTCGCGGCGCGAGGGATGGCGTGTAGAGAGGAGTGAGAGAATGGCTGTAACTAAGCTGGTACTGGTTCGTCATGGCGAAAGCCAGTGGAACAACGAAAACCGCTTCACCGGTTGGTACGACGTGGATCTGTCCGAGAAAGGCGTTAGCGAAGCGAAAGCAGCGGGTAAACTGCTGAAGGCTGAAGGCTTCAGCTTTGATTTTGCTTATACCTCCGTGCTGAAACGTGCCATCCACACCCTGTGGAACGTGCTGGACGAACTGGATCAGGCCTGGCTGCCGGTTGAGAAATCCTGGAAGCTGAACGAGCGTCATTACGGCGCGCTGCAGGGCCTGAACAAAGCGGAAACCGCTGAGAAATACGGTGACGAGCAGGTTAAACAGTGGCGTCGCGGCTTCGCTGTCACTCCGCCGGAGCTGACCAAAGACGACGAGCGCTACCCGGGCCACGATCCGCGCTATGCAAAACTGACCGACGCCGAACTGCCGACCACTGAAAGCCTGGCGCTGACCATCGACCGCGTCGTGCCTTACTGGAACGAAACCATTCTGCCGCGCCTGAAAAGCGGTGAGCGCGTGATCATCGCCGCTCACGGTAACTCCCTGCGCGCGCTGGTGAAATACCTCGACAACATGGGCGAAGACGAGATCCTCGAACTGAACATCCCGACCGGCGTACCGCTGGTGTATGAGTTCGATGAAAACTTCAAGCCGATCAAACATTACTATCTGGGCAATGCGGAAGAGATCGCGGCGAAAGCTGCTGCCGTCGCCAACCAGGGTAAAGCGAAGTAATTTCTCCTGGTGAGAACAAAAAAGCGTGGAAATCTCCACGCTTTTTTTATGACCTGCGCTAGCGCGGAGTAGCTTAGCCGCGGCGGGTTTTCACCGCTTCCGCCAGCTGACGCAGGATCGTTTCGGTATCCTCCCAGCCGATGCAGGCGTCGGTGACGCTCTTGCCGTAGGTCAGCGGTTCACCGCTCTCGAGGCTCTGGTTGCCTTCCACCAGATGGCTTTCAATCATCACGCCCATAATGGCGCGCTCGCCGCCGGCGATCTGCTGGCATACGTCGGCGCCCACTTCCATCTGCTTCTTAAACTGCTTGCTGGAGTTGGCATGGCTGAAGTCGATCATCACCTGGGCCGGAAGACCCGCTTTCGCCAGACCGATTTTCACCTCCGCCACGTGCTTCGCTCTGTAGTTAGGCTCTTTGCCGCCGCGCAAAATAATATGGCAGTCGCCGTTACCGCTGGTATTCACGATGGCGGAGTGGCCCCACTTGGTGACCGACAGGAAACAGTGCGGTGCGCCGGCGGCGTTAATCGCATCGATAGCCACCTTGATGGTGCCATCGGTACCGTTTTTAAAGCCCACCGGGCAGGAGAGTCCGGAGGCGAGCTCACGGTGCACCTGGGATTCGGTGGTACGCGCGCCAATGGCGCCCCAGCTCATCAGATCGGCGACATACTGCGGGGTGATCATATCGAGGAATTCCCCCGCCGCCGGCAGGCCGCTGTCGTTAATGTCCAGCAGCAGTTTGCGCGCGATGCGCAACCCGTCGTTGATGCGGAAGCTGTTATCCATATGGGGATCGTTGATGAGCCCTTTCCAGCCGACGGTGGTGCGCGGTTTTTCAAAATAGACCCGCATGACGATCTCGAGCTCGCCCTTCAGCGCCTCGCGCAGGTTCAGCAGGCGGGCGGCATACTCTTTCGCCGCTGCCGGATCGTGAATAGAACAAGGCCCAATCACCACCAGCAGACGGTCATCGTCGCCTTTGAGGATCTGATGGATCGCTTTGCGAGCATGTGCAACGGTGTTTGCAGCATTTTCGGTAGCAGGGAATTTTTCCAGGAGCGCAACGGGAGGTAATAATTCGTTGATCTCTTTAATGCGTAAATCGTCGTTCTGATAATTCATCTTCTTTCCAGCGTTGCCATACTTATTCAATGAAATGCAATCCCTCCAATCTATCTCTTCGCTGAAATAGTGTAAACGTGATTTTACAGTAGTGATGGAATAATCCTGGAAATAGGCAAAAATACGCCATAAAGTAGCGAAACCAGGCTCATGAACTACAATATTTAACTGTTAAAGCTAATTAAGTCTTACGTTTCAGGATTATATAGTGACACTGCGATCGTCTGCGGAGTCTTAAACCATAGCGAGTCAGATCCCTGGCACACTCACCGCGGGAAGCGCATTTCCCCTTCCCGGCTTAACAGGAGTATCCGATGAATATGAAAAAACTGACGACCCTTTTGCTCACCGCCACCTTAGGTCTTGCCAGCGGCGCGGCCCTGGCGGCAGACACCGGCGCCCAGTCCAATAATGGCC